>CAYUAV010000566.1:0-3088 GCA_964442665.1 uncultured Bacteroidales bacterium | reverse complement strand
CACTTAATTCCCAGATGTCCTGCAGTTGATAAGGGTACGGGGACATACGCGCCTCCTGTTGATATTGAGGGTAATCTGCGTCCTCAGGGATCAGGGATTGATATAGGTGCTTATGAATACACACAGGTTTCAGCAACAGATCATACGGTTCGATCGTCCGGGATTTTGGTATTATTGCCAAATCCGGTAAACGATATGGTTACGCTTACATCCGGCAACAAGTTATCGCACATTGAAATAATCGATATCAGGGGTAATATTGTGAAGGTTGTAAATGGTAATCAGCAATATTCGGTTGTCATACCATCCGGCGATTTAGGTAAAGGGATATACTTTTTGCGCAGTTATTCCGGCGAATCGTATTTCCAGATAAAAATGCTGAAATTGTGAACTCCCCGAATCAGTTACTACTGAGCACTACAACTGAATGGTTTTATCGGTATTTGATTGTGCCCCCACAGCTGCTATGGCAGTCATATTCACAATATCTCTTACAGAACTGTTCATTTGGAGTATATGAACGGACTTTTTCAGTCCGAGCATTATAGGTCCGATGATTTCCGATTCTCCCAATTCTTTCATCATTTTATAGGCAATATTACCCGAACTCAGGTTGGGGAAGATAATTGTGTTCACATCGTGACCTGCCAGCTTTGAAAAGGGATAATGCTTTTCCAGCAGTTGTTTGTTCAGGGCATAATCGGCCTGCATTTCACCATCAACAATCAGTTCAGGATATTCGTCATGAAGGATCTTTATCGCTTCCTGCATACGTACCGGACTACCTTCCCGTATCCAGCCAAAATTGGAATACGACAAAAGGGCAATTTTAGGTTCAATATTGTATTTCCTGACTTCATTCGCAACAAGTATTGTAGTATCGGCTACTGTTCTTCCCGAGGGTTGTATGTTTACTGTTGAATCAGCAAAAAAGAAGGGCCCGTTTTTTGTCATTACAATGTACATGCCGGCAATGTGGTTCAGGCTGTTATTATAACCCACAATATGCAGTGCAGGACGAATTACATTGGAATACTGGCCGGTAAGTCCCGAGAGAAAACCATCTGCCTCATCGTTTTCAATCATAGAAATCCCAAAATAATTTCTGTCGTACATCTTATCCAGGGCTTCAGTGTGGGTCAATCCCTTTCTTTTTCTTTTTTCATACAACATCCGGGCATATACATTTCTTCTTTCATTTTCATCCTTCGAACGGTAGTCGATAATTTGTAAACCTTCAATATTCAACTGGTTTTCTGATGCAATAGTCTGAATTTCTTCTTTATTTCCCAGGAGAACAGGTTGGGCAATCTTTTCGCTTTTAACTACCTGGATGGCTTTAAGTACTGCATAACTGTCGGCTTTCGCAAAAACAATTCGTTTGAGTTCGCGCTTCGCCTTCAGATGCATGGTGTTGATCAATTGGTTGTAAGTGCCCATACGTTTCATTAATTCTATTTCGTAAGCTTCCCAATCGGTGATTTGCTTACGGGCAACCCCTGTATCCATGGCTGCTTTGGCAACAGCCGAAGCGACTTTGGTAATAAGCCTCGGATCAAGTGGCTTTGGGATGATATATTCCCGTCCAAAAACAAGGTTCTTACTTTTATAGGCGGCATTGACCGTTTCAGGAACGTCTTCTTTTGTAAGTTCCGAAAGCGCATAGGTTGCTGCAATCTTCATTTCCTCGTTAATAGCCCTTGCTCTTACATCGAGTGCTCCCCGAAAGATAAAGGGAAATCCAAGAACATTATTTATCTGGTTTGGATAATCTGACCGGCCAGTGGCAAAAATTAAATCTTTGCGCGCGTCCATGGCATCCTCGTATGATATCTCAGGATTAGGATTTGCCATTGCGAAAACAATCGGATTTTTTGCCATGCTTTGCAGCATTTCTTTTTTTAATACACCTGCTACCGATAATCCAAGAAAAACGTCAGCACCTTTTATTACTTCGGCCAGGGTTTTGTGTTGGGTTTTTTGAGCGAATTGTTGCTTGTATTTGTTCAGATCGGTACGATCGGTGTTTATCACTCCTTTAGTATCGAGCATAAAGATATTCTCGGGTTTAACACCCAGCCTCACATATAATTTTGAGCACGAAATAGCCGAAGCACCTGCACCGTTAACAACTACTTTGATTTTATCAATTTTTTTCCCGATGATCTCAATTGCATTCAGTAATCCCGCAGCGGAGATAATAGCCGTACCATGCTGGTCATCATGAAAAACCGGAATGTCAAGTTCCTTAATTAAACGTTCTTCGATTTCAAAGCATTCGGGAGCTTTAATATCCTCCAGGTTTATACCTCCAAAAGTAGGAGCGATAGCCTTAACGGTCCTAATAAAATCTTCGATGTTTTTCTGGTCCACCTCGATGTCAAATACATCCACATCAGCAAATACTTTAAAAAGTAAACCTTTGCCTTCCATAACGGGCTTTCCTGAAAGGGCTCCGATATCGCCAAGTCCCAAAACAGCCGTTCCGTTTGAAATAACAGCAACAAGATTTCCTTTTGCCGTGTATTTATACACATCTTCGGCGTTCTTTTCAATTTCCCGACAGGGTTCTGCAACTCCCGGCGAATAGGCTAATGACAGATCGTATTGTGTGGTATAGGATTTGGTAGGGATCACTTCGATTTTTCCCGGGCGACCGGAAGAATGGTATCGCAAGGCATCTTCTTTCGTAAAGCTGGGCATAGTTAAATAGTTTTTATTGATTCGGAAAAGTTACGAATTTTTACTGCATAAGAGCATGATAAATGTAAGGAGAGGCTAATTTAGAACAGACATGAAATGGGTATTGTTCTGGTTATAGATCTCACGTGAATCATTTATTTCCTTCAGCTTTCCGTTCAGAGCTCTAAACTTCAGACTCTGAACTCTGAAGTTTTTCCATTAATACCTGTTCAACCAACGATAACGACGTGCACTGTCGCCAAATTTTGCAGCTAACATAATTTCATGCGATCCGAGTGTTTTGGAACTTATACTGCTAAAGGTATAATCGAATGCATAGCCAAAGTAGTATTTATCAATCTTAGCACCGGCCATGATAATTAACGAAGAACCACGTCAGCTGATA
>CAYUAV010000565.1:0-3100 GCA_964442665.1 uncultured Bacteroidales bacterium | reverse complement strand
AGCAAACATATACAAATGTAAAGGTAAAGTATCGGATATTGAGAACCATTTAAACGGGAAGAATACAAAAGGGTTGATTGGAATAGGTCATACCCGTTGGGCAACTCATGGCGAACCAAACGATATAAATGCGCATCCTCATGCTTCATTCCATAGTAAATTTATTATTATCCATAACGGTATTATCGAAAATTATGCCCGTTTACGCAGCAGGCTGGAAGAGCGAGGAGTGAAGTTTAAAAGCGAAACGGATACGGAAGTACTGGCTAATTTGATAGAATATATCTATGAATATGGAAAAGTCGATGCAGAAATGGCGGTTCGTCTGGCATTATCAAAAGTTATTGGTGCTTACGGGCTTGTTATCATGTGTGTTGATGAACCCGATAAGTTGATTGCTGCACGAAGAGGTAGTCCCCTGGTTGTTGGAGTTGGCAATGACGAGTATTTCCTTGCATCGGATGCAACACCTATTGTAGAATATACAAAAAGCGTAATCTATCTTAACGATGGCGATGTGGCCATCATAAGGAAAGAACAATTGATTTTAAAAACAACCCGTCAGGATATTTCGACACCTAAAGTTCAGGAACTAACCTTTGATATTGGTGAGATCGATAAAGGGGGGTATGAACATTTCATGCTGAAAGAGATTTTTGAACAACCCCGGTCAATTGAGGATACCTGCAGGGGACGAGTAAATCTGGAAAATATGGAGCTTCGTTTGGGAGGTTTATTTGAGATCTTACCTAGGTTAATTGAAGCTAAACGGATTATTATCATCGGATGCGGAACCTCCTGGCATGCAGGACTTGTGGGTGAGTATCTATTTGAAGATCTCGCACGTATTTCTGTGGAAGTTGAATATGCTTCTGAATTCAGGTATCGGAATCCTATTATAAGTCATGGCGATATCGTAATAGCTATTAGTCAGAGTGGTGAAACTGCCGATACGCTGGCTGCTATAAAAATGGCTAAAGAAAAAGGAGCTCTGGTACTGGGTATTTGTAATGTGGTTGGGTCGTCGATTCCACGGGAAACCGATGCTGGTGTTTATACCCATGCCGGTCCTGAAATTGGTGTTGCATCGACAAAGGCCTTTACATGCCAGGTAACTGTACTGTCTATGATGGCTATTCTTATCGGCAGAAAAAAAGGACTAATTGCTGATGATCGCTATAAAGCTCTTATTAAGGGATTCTCTGAAGTACCTGGAAAAATAGAAAAAATACTTACTAAAGCTGATCAAGTAAAAAAGCTTGCAACATTGTTTAAAGAAACCACCAACGCTCTTTACCTTGGGCGCGGATACCTGTTTCCGGTTGCTCTTGAGGGGGCTCTTAAACTTAAAGAAATATCCTATATTCATGCCGAAGGTTATCCCGCCGCTGAAATGAAACATGGCCCGATTGCGTTAATTGATAATAAAATGCCTGTTGTGGTAGTAGCGACCAAGGATTCATCCTATGAGAAAATCGTAAGCAACATTCAGGAAGTAAAAGCCCGGAATGGGACCGTAATTGCAGTAGTTACCGAGGGTGATACGACAATTCATAAATTAGCTGACCATGTTATTGAAATTCCTGAAGCAGAAAATGTGTTTGCCACACTTCTTTCGGTTGTACCACTGCAACTCTTTTCCTATTATATTGCCGTGATGAGGGGATGTAATGTGGATCAACCCCGGAATTTGGCTAAATCGGTTACAGTCGAGTGATTTTCCTGATGTATCAACGATTGGCGTATTGTTTCCGGTAATATTTTTCGTATTCCCCTGTAGTAATATTTTCAACCCAGGCCTCATTGGCTAAATACCAGTCAACAGTCTTTTCTAAACCTTCCTCAAAGGTAACAGAGGGTTTCCACCCGAGTTCTCTGCGGAGTTTTCCGGAATCTATGGCGTATCGCAAATCATGGCCGGCACGATCTTTCACAAAAGTGATAAGTTTTACTGAAGTACCTTTCGTCCTGCCCAGTTTTTTATCCATCACTTCACAGAGCAGCCGGATAAGATCGAAATTTTTCCATTCGTTATTCCCGCCAATGTTGTAAGTGTTTCCGGTTTTCCCATTATGAAAAATCAAATCGATAGCCCGGGCATGATCAATCACATAAAGCCAGTCGCGTATATTTTCACCTTTACCGTAAATGGGTATAGGTTTGTTTTTCTTTATATTGTTGATGGAGAGGGGGATTAATTTTTCCGGAAACTGATTGGGTCCGTAATTATTGGAACAATTTGAAATTATAACAGGTATATCATATGTATTATGATAGGCACTTACAAAATGATCACTGCTCGCTTTCGATGCGGAATAGGGACTGCGCGGATCGTAAGGAGTATTTTCTTTAAAAAAGTTTCCATCTTCAATAGAGCCGTATACTTCATCGGTTGATATATGGTAAAAACGCTTATGATTCAAATTATCCTTCCAATACTTCCGGCAGGCGTTAAGAAGATTTACCGTACCAATAACATTCGTACTGATAAATTCCATGGGGTCAGATATGGAACGGTCGACATGCGATTCGGCTGCTAAATGGATTACACCATCAATACAGTTTTCTTTAAAAAGCGATTCAACAGCTACCGTATCTACAATATCCGCTTTAACAAATGCATAATTAGGATAATTTTCTATATCGGTAAGGTTTTCAAGATTTCCTGCATAGGTTAGCTTATCCAGATTTATAACAAGATACTCAGGATATTTCTGAACAAACTGCCGGATAACATGAGAACCGATAAATCCGGCACCTCCTGTAATGAGAATTGTCTTTTTAATCATTCTATACTTTATTGAATATTCCTGATTTTCTTTTCCCAGTTCCAGGCCGATCGTAAAATCTCCTCCAACGGAGTTTCGGCTTTCCATTCTAAAGTTTTATTTGCCAGGGTTGCATCAGCCCATACCTTTTCGATATCACCTTCCCTGCGATCAACAATTTCATAATTTACTTTGAGTCCTGTTGCCTTCTCGAAAGTATTGATAATTTCCATAACCGACCTTCCGGTACCGGTTCCGAGGTTAAAAATCTCATAGTTCGATTCGTTTTTATTTTCAAGCAGCTGCTTAACAGAAGCCACATGTGCTTTAGC
>CAYUAV010000564.1:0-3101 GCA_964442665.1 uncultured Bacteroidales bacterium | reverse complement strand
TTTTTCTCAATATAATCATTTTGTAAATTCACTGGCACAATTATGTATCAACATTTTGTGATACGTATACATGTATTATTATGAACATGAAAAAATCTCCTCATCCACAATGGGTTCTAGTCCATAAAAAGAAAGGAACCGAACTCAGATTGATCCGGGGCAGGTATTATCTTTATGAATATAAAACAGTATATAATAAGCTTAAAAAACGCCCCAAGAAGATTAGTGGGCGTCTTTTGGGCTCAATTACTAAGGCAGACGGGTTTATCCCTTCAGGGAAACATGAATTGGAACAGGGAATTTCAAGAAAAACGGCGATCATACTTTCATGGGATGATGAAGGACTTGTTTATGACTGGGAAACTAATGCACAGGCTCAGTATACCGGGTATAATTGTAAAAAATATGAGATAGTTTCAATTGATGGGGTTCCGGAAGCAAGTCCCGATTGGCAAATTAATGCCTTTGAAGATTTTATGGTTATACGCTTTGCCGATGTTCTTTTAATGGCAGCTGAATTAGAATTAAATGCCGGGAATTCAGGAACAGCTCTTGATTATGTAAACCGGGTTCGTGAAAGAGCATTTGGCGATAACAGCCATAATTATTCAAGTCTGACAATAGATGATATTTTCCAGGAAAGAAAACTGGAACTGGCATTCGAAGGCATTCGGTACTGGGACATTCTGCGTTCCTGCAAGGGCGATTTTTCAAAACTTGCGGATATCCTTACTTATGTCGATGAAAACGACGGAGGTGATTTTTCACAGACTTCGGATGTGGTGAGCCTCGATGTAGATGGTAATAACTTTGTGGCTACCAAAGGATTATTCCAGATCCCTCAGAACGAGATCGATCTGATGGAAGGGATCATTGAACAAAATCCGGGTTATGAATAGAATTGGGATTTAAAAGATTCTCGAGTTGGGTTTGTTATCAAAAGGTCGGATTTAATTTTCAGTTCTTAGTTGGATAAAGCCGGGGATATTATCCCGGCTTTATAATGAACTTCATATTTTAATATGTATTTAAACGGCCATCATGTCGGGCATTTCTCCCCGGAGTAACTGCAAGGAATAATTTATTCGAACCATAGTTGAGTTTACGAATGGAAGCAGTATAATAATCAAAAACTCAATGGGAAAAATATCTGTCATAGTTCAACCCTCCGAAAATTGATAGCGTTTTGTCGGTTTTATAGGGTAAACCGCACCGGTAATTCTCCGGGATGGTACATCTCAAAGTAATGTCCAATTGATTTTTTATTATCTTCTGAAATTTTTATCAGGCCGGAAGGTTCGAATAGTACTATTTATAACGTCTCCTAAGGTGATTTTGACAGCCGATCCGATACGAAAATTTATTCCGATTTCTTCATCAACGAGGCGCTAATTTATCAGGATTAGTTTTTGTACTGAATCGCCGACTTTGATCAACAAAACCGTATTGCCATATCCTGACAGATTGATCTTTGCCTGTCCGTGTTCGTCCAGTTGCTTTGATAAAATAAACTCTCCGGTCAGCGTAAATACCGTTACTTCTGAATATTCTTTTCCTGTTGCAGAAACCGTAATTTTACCAGTTGAAGGATTAGGATAAACTTTAAACGACATATAATTCTGATTTTCAACAACGGGAAGCGCCGAGTTATAGGATATAGCTTTCCAGCTCGTACCAAAATGGTTATCTAATCCGGGATTTATCAATGATAATACTTCATTGTCAGAAGTATTTGGCCAGGGAGGACCGGGACTATATACGACCTGATCGATTACAATACCCGAAGGATGAATCAGACGGAGCCTTTCACCCTCGTTGGCGAGACTTCCGCCTGACCACTGAAATACCTGTCCGTTGTAATGCCCTGCATCGGGATTATGGATATCCTTTACAAGAAATATGCGTTTCCCCGGTTCAAGAATAACATGATCGGTAAACAGATATTCTATGCCATAGGAAACGCTGTACCCGAAAAGATCGATATTTTTATCCGAAGGATTATCTATGGAAATGAATTCTGATTTATCTGCATCATTTAACGGATTATAGAAGATTAAGGAGAACATTAATGACGGAGTGCCGGAAAATCCCAAAAAAACAGATCCTATGTCAACATCTTCTCCATTGAGGCTTCCTGCTAGAATGCATGGCGAATCAGGCTTGAGATGAAAATTAAAGAATGAGGGTTCCTGAAATAACGGGTCGCCAAATAAATTATGCTGAAAGCCGGAAAGCGAGTCATTATCAGTAATACTATAATTAATTTGAAGCGTTGAACGATGATCGCTATAAAATGAATGCTCATAACTATTTGAAAGGATGCAGTTTTGAGCAATAGCATTACCTCCAGCACTGCCGGGGTTCTTTTCAAAACATGAAACAGGAATGTTAATTCCATAAAATGTGCACTGATCGATCGTTACTCTGCAAGAATCTTTTAAGCCCAGGCCCATATTGCAATTGACGAAAACACAATTACTGATATTGACTGTTGAATGCTGACCGACAGATATTCCTTTATCAGAAATATTACGGATAAGCAGACTATCGATTGAAATATTTCTGGCTTGTTCTCCTATATCAACAGCATCACTATTGAAGCCATAAAAATCGTAGATCATACATTGGCGGATTATACCTTCATCGATATCATCATAGTCAATGGCGTCTGTATCGGGCTGATCATTTCCGCGGAACTCCGTATTTTCGATACGTGCTGTTCCATATTTTACATTAATCAGGTCGCCTGTAACTTCTGAATGAAGTCTGCTGTTGGTGAGAGTAACATCAGAATAGCGGGCCGCGACGGGATTATCAAAAACATCTTCAATTATTAAATGATCCAGTATCAGATCGGCATGAAAAGCCGAAATAGCTGCCACATCATGAGAAGGATCAGGTCCGTGTGAAGCACCTGTAATGATCAGGTATGATAAATTTGAAGGTTCTTCCGTATTATGAAAGCATAATGCGCCCCACTTTTCTCCTGCATATTCAGGATTTATACGGAATGAAATTCCATCGCTGGCAGTTCCGATGGCTTCCATTTTGCCATAAATAAACATGTTACTGTTTGTTGCCATAAATATCTCTACACCCGG
>CAYUAV010000563.1:0-3103 GCA_964442665.1 uncultured Bacteroidales bacterium | reverse complement strand
CAGCAAAAGCAGTAAAACGTGCCGGGGAAAACAGTATAAGTGAATTATCGTCAAATATCAGACTTATAAGTTTTTATTTTCATGAGGATTAGATATAATCATCAGTCCCTTTTATGAATTTGTCTTATTTGCATACTTATCCCGCAACAACCCGCTCAAGGCAAAAAATTTATTCGACAGGGAAATTTTGAAATTATCTTACCGACGTCTTGCAAACGAGTAAGCTGAATATGAATTAATACGGAATTTCCTCTTATATTATCTAGTAATGCTGCACGCTCTTAATTAAATAGCAGAAAAAAATGAAACTCGCTTTTATTGGCACATACCCACCCCGGGAATGTGGCATCGGTACATTTACGAATAACCTGTTCAACTCAATGTTGGCTGGTAATAAAAATCATGAAAACCACCATGAGGGATTTATTGTTGCGTTGAACGATAACAATATTGAATATGAATACCCTGAAGAAGTAAAACTGACCATCAGACAGGAACAGCAGGGAGATTATTTAAAAGCCGTCAAATTTATAAACCTTAGCGGTGCCGACCTTTGTATACTGGAACATGAATTTGGTATTTTAGGTGGCCAGAACGGTGTATATATACTCCCTTTACTCCATAGATTGGAAATTCCCCTGATCGTAACATTACATACCATTCTTAAAACACCCTCCTATAACGAAAAAGCCGTTTTGCAGGAAATATGCAAAATGGCGCATAAAATAGTGGTGATGAGCCATAAAGCCATCGAATTCCTGGTGAGTGTCTATAAAGTGCCGGAAGAAAAAATAGTTTTTATAGAACATGGCGTTCCGGATATACACTTTAACCCGGAAAAATCGAAAAAGGAGTTTAAGCTAGAAAGTAAGAAAGTACTGCTCACATTCGGTTTTATCGGCCGCAACAAAGGAATTGAAACCGTCATAAAAGCATTGCCTGCAGTAATTGAAAAACATCCCGAAATAATTTATATCATCCTGGGTAAAACTCATCCTAACATACTGAGGCATTCCGGCGAAGAATATCGTATTTTTTTAATGCGACTGGTAAAAAGTCTTCAACTCGAAAAACACGTTATATTTCTTAACGAATTCATTGGTGAACAGGATTTATTCAAATACTTATATGCCACCGATATTTATATTACACCTTATTTGAATGAGGCCCAAATTACCAGTGGAACGCTTTCGTACGCTGTAGGTGTAGGCTCAGCAGTTATTTCAACGCCCTATTGGCATGCCGAAGAATTGTTGGCACAAGGGAGAGGAAGGCTTTTCGACTTTAATGATTCCGGCAGACTTTCATCCATATTAACAGAACTCCTGGACAAACCTGAAGAGCTTAGTGAGCTTAAAAGAAAAGCTTACGATTATGGTCGTAAAATTACCTGGCCCCGAACAGGAGAAAAATATATTGCACTTGCTTCATCGATTCTGAAGGAAGGGTATCAGGTAAATGCAAAAATAGAATCTGAACTGGATCTTCTTATATTGCCTCCTTTTTCTCTGACACATATCAATAGGCTGACAGACGACACAGGCATCATTCAGCATGCAAAATTTGGTATTCCAAACCTAAAAGAAGGTTATTGTCTGGATGATAATTCCAGGGCGCTTCTTATGGTTTTAATGGCATACAGGCAAATAAAAGATGCACGGGCGCTGGAATTATCGCCTATTTATTTGAGTTATATCCACTATATGCAAAATGCGAACGGCACCTTCAGGAATTTTCTGAGTTTTAGCAGAAACTACCTGGACGAAGTAGGCTCCGAAGATTCTTTTGGCCGGACGATATGGGCATTAGGATACTTACTCGGAAATGCCCCGAACGATTCCTATTACCAAACAGGTAAGTTGTTGTTTTTTAACGCAGTTCCCAATTTTGAAAATCTTAAATCAATAAGGAGCATTGCAAACACAATGATCGGAATAAGCTATTACCTGAAAAGCAATCCCTCTGACGATACAATGACTGAAAGGTTAAGAAACCTTGCCAATCTATTAGTTAAACACTACAAGGAGAATCAAACCCCCGATTGGAAATGGTTTGAATCACTGCTCGCTTATGATAATGGAATCTTGCCTTTAGCACTATTACACTCAGCAGAAATACTACATGATACTAAAATAACCCAGGCAGCCATCGAAACCATGAATTTTCTAACTCAACATACACTTAAGGATAATTACCTGTCAATAATTGGAAATGAAAAATGGTATAAAAAAGAAGGAGAACGTTCTGTTTTTGCCCAGCAGCCCATCGATGCCATGGCTATGGTTTTAATGTATCATCAGGCCTTTCATGTAACAAAGGACAAAGAGTACCTCAATAAGCTTTATACCTCATTTTTATGGTTTCTGGGTGAGAACGACCTGAGGATGAGCTTGTATGATTTTGAGACCCAGGGATGCTGCGACGGATTTGAAAGTTATGGAGTAAACCGCAACCAGGGTGCCGAAAGTTCACTGGCCTATTTAATTTCTCATCTCACCGTATTGCAGGCATACGAAGAATTTCACAAATCAGATTAAAGAAACAAAACAGGAATAGTGACAAAGGTAACAGGTAGAAAAAAATAAAATTACCACTATAACTACCTCATCTGATGCCACTGTAAATAAAAAATAGCGATGTTAATAAACAGATATCAAAATAACCCAATCCTCACTAAGGATGACGTGCCCTATCCGGTTGCTACGGTGCATAATGCGGCCGTTGTAAAGCACAAGGGGAAATATGTAATGATATTTCGCTCACATAAACTAAACGGAAGAAGTATACTTGGGATAGCAGAGAGTGAGGATGGATATACATTTAGCGTGAATGACAAACCTTTTATGATTCCTGCTACTGAAGGGATTTTTAAAGAATACGAAGCCTATGGAGTGGAAGATCCCAGGATTATTTTTATGGACGGCGAATACCTCATTACCTATAGCGCTTATTCCCGACATGGTGTACGTATCGGACTGGCAAAAACAAAAGATTTTAAATCTGTTGAAAGGTTTTCACTTATTACCGAATCCGACTACCGGAATGTCGTAATCTTTCCTGAAAAAATAAAAGGTTTATATGCCAGGCTCGACCGTCCTCATTC
>CAYUAV010000562.1:0-3106 GCA_964442665.1 uncultured Bacteroidales bacterium | reverse complement strand
ACCTGTTTTTTAATGGCTATATTGAAAAGTTCCATAGAAGATAAATTTCCCGGAAGCTTCACCCAAAGGAACATACCACCCTGAGGACGGGTGTATTCGACACCGGAAGGGAAATAGTCAGCAATAGCCTCTACCATTGCATCGCGCTGGCGGCCATAAACATTAATTATTTTCTGAATGTGCGTGTCATTATCATAATCCGATAAATACCGGTAAAGCAGCATTTGGGTAAAAATATTGGTATGCAGGTCAGCGGCCTGTTTGGCGATGATCAGTTTTTCCATAAGCAGGTCAGGGGCCACAATCCAGCCCAGGCGGAATCCCGGAACAGTAGTTTTTGAAAATGTACCAAGCAGTATGGTTTTCTCAGGCATGTATGAATAAAAACTTTTTGAAGCCATGCCTTCAAAACGCAAATCGATATACGGATTATCCTCTATTATATAGCAACGTTTATCTTTTACGATACGCACAACTTCATTGCGAATTTCCTGAGAATAGCTGATACCTGAAGGATTTTGAAAATCAGGAACGACATACATAAATTTGGGATTTCGTGATGCAACAACTTTTTCAAGTTGTATTGTGTCGATACCATTATCCAGTATACGAATGGGTAAAAATTCAGGCCGGTATAGCGATAAAGCCTGAATAGCTCCCAGATAACCGGGTTCTTCAATAACAACCTCATTGCCGGTATTCAGCAGTACTTTACCCAACAGATCCAGACCCTGCTGCGATCCGGATGTGATCAGGATATTATCAGCAATGACAGATAACCCATGTTTTACCATGTAATACTTACTGATATGCTCTCGCAAAGGCAGAAAACCTTCCGAATTGCTGTACTGCAAGGCATCTTTTCCCATTGTATCGAATACTTTTACAGCCGATTGCTTCAATTCCTCCACGGGAAAAAGATTGCGGTTAGGTAAACCTCCGGCGAACGAAATTACTTCAGGACTTATTGCCACTTTCAGTATTTCACGGATAAATGAGCGGGGAACATCAGAAATCCGGTCAGAAAATAAAGGGTCAGGATATACCTGTGATTCAGCATTTTTGATAGTTGTTTTCATGATTTTGATAGTTAAGATTTTAGAATATTTTAAAATCAATTATCAACTTAAAAACCCCTGCAGATTGCTCCACAGGGGTTGTTCTATTGTATTGAAAAATTTTTTTTTATTTCCCTGCGGTAAAAAATAAGGAATACACAATCACTGCTAAGTAAATAATTCGCTGCAGTTCACTGCTGCTTATATTCCGAAATTTATTTTTCAACCGCTTCAATATTTAATGGTACAAATTTAACATATTTATTTTTGATATAGCCATTTCTTAATACGCTTTAGTAGAATATATCTTAATAATATGAATTACGAATATCATATTTGTTATTCTCAGGTAAGCACTCCTGGTTGACAATAAAGAAAATTTATCTCATAATCAACCAGATAGAAATTAGTTTAGAGTTTGAGTTATATTTGAGTTTCAGTGAGTAGAAATAATTGTGTAAATTTCATTGGACATCAACTAGTTTATTTAATAAAAATAAATTTGGTAAAAACTACCTCATGAAAAAAATACAAGAACTCGTAATAGTATTAAGTACTGATAAACTATTTAAAAACATACTGAAACTTGAACAAGAAATTGGTCGACTTGAATTTTTTACCCTGCTCCTGCTGCGCATCTCTTTATTATTTATTATTGATCAGGTAGTAAGGTATCCCGCTTTGCTTTTGGTATTATGCTTTTATTTTATTTACGACTTAATCAATGGTCGGATAAAAAATCTGAAAGCAGGTAAGTTCATAGTAATATGTATTTCGATATTTTTCTCCATTTATGTTTACGTAGGACTGAACTTTACGAATTTTCTTACTTCGCGCTACTATCCATTGTTTTTATCAACAACCGGAGATAACCATTACATGCATATGATGGAGATACTAAATTCATCAAAACTGGTATATATTGATAATATAATACTCTCAATAAGTGGCTTTATTACTTTCATCTCATTCCTGTTCCTTATTCTGAAAAAAGGAGCAAATGTTGCCAATCCATTGATACCATCTGCAGAAGTGTTTGGTGGAAAATCGTTGTTATGGCATTTTTTTAGTTTTAAAGGAGTATCCACAAGAATTAACTATGCGTATTCATGGTTTTTTGTTCAACTTATATTAGTTGGGATATATAGCATCTTGTTAGTTATTTTATTTATTACAAATGATTTCTCACTTAACTCATCATTTTCCACTATATATAACTTTGCGGAAAACAATCCGTTCGTTCTTTATCTTTCCCTCGGAATAAATACATTATTTGGATTGCTCACATTTTTTGCAATAACCATAAAGCGACTTCATCATTTAGGCCATAAGGGTTACTGGGTATGGTTACTACTACTGCTTTCCATTCTTTTTATACTGACACATCCTGTTCTGCAGAATGCTGTTGTAAATATAATCATTGGAAACCGTGGACCGGAATATATGGTTGCGTTTCATAATTATATAGCGAGTAAAATTTCCATGATTGTGTCTTTCTTTAGGATTTTATATCTGATCTTTATTTTTTATCTTGTTTTTTACCCCGGAAAATCAGACAGAAAAACGATTTGATATCAAATAGTTTATAAAATGATAAAATCCTGTTTTGATGTAGTAATGATGTACTAAAGAATAATATTTAATGAAATATTTGCGCCAACGAATTAGTTAATCGTATTTTTTTACCCTTATTTTTGTTACTTACACTTTTTACGGGTTTCCTTTATGATTTATAAATATTTATTGCAATTTTTTGTTGTTTTTTTCCCGATCTGCTTATACGGTAGTAATGATTCGTTGCACATTACTCCAAGAACCTATACGGCTTCAAGAACTGCGCTGGTTCCCCGCATCGATGGTGTTCTCGATGATTCCTGCTGGAACGAAGGAACATGGGCATCGGGTTTTATACAGCAACAGCCCTGCGAAGGAAAGCCGGCTAGTTTTCCGACAGAAATAAAAATTCTGTACAATTCCAGCTATCTCTTTGTTGCTATCCGCTGCTATGATGGCGAGCCTGAAAAAATAAGACGTATTTTCGGAAGTCG
>CAYUAV010000561.1:0-3120 GCA_964442665.1 uncultured Bacteroidales bacterium | reverse complement strand
GGATTCATCGACACCTGCTGTTTTTACCACACTCCCTTTTTCGGCAATGTTTCCAAATAGAACAGCCAGTCCTCCGTCCTTGCTGTAACAATTGGCTATATCCCGAATACAACCTTTTTCACGATCCGTGTCAAAATCTTTGAACATTACTCCCTGACTGCCCATTTTTAAATTCTTTATACCTGCAGGAGCACTGCCATAAACTTCAACAGCCTCATTTACGGGATCTTTCAATGTGATATCATATTTTTTAATGGCTTCAGCCAGGGTAAGTAAATCAACCCGTTTTGCAGAGCCATCGATCAGGCCTCCCTTATGCAGCTCGTTCAGTATGCCAAGTATACCACCTGCACGGTTTACATCTTCAATATGATATTGCGAGCTTGGTGATACCTTGCAGAGCACAGGTATTTTCCTTGAAAGCTCATCGATATCCTTCATTTTGAAATCAACTCCGGCTTCGCTTGCAACAGCCAGAATATGAAGCACCGTGTTTGTCGATCCGCCCATAGCAATATCGAGTGACATGGCATTTAAAAAAGCTTTCCGGCTTGCTATGGATCGAGGCAGCACCGAATCGTCACCTTCGGAATAATATTTATTGGTAAGTGTTACAATTTGTCTGGCTGCTTTTTCAAAAAGTTTTAACCTGTTTTTATGAGTTGCCACTATTGTTCCATTTCCCGGTAATGCCATACCAATAGCTTCATTCAGGCAATTCATCGAGTTTGCCGTGAACATACCCGAACACGAACCACATGTGGGACATGCCTCGCGTTCGACAATACCGAGATCTTCGTCGGAAAAAGAATCATCGGCAGCAAGTACCATGGCATCAACAAGATCGTATTTCCGGTTAAGCGCTCTGCCTGCTTCCATTGGGCCGCCTGATACAAAAATGGCAGGTATATTCAGCCGCATGGCTGCCATTAACATACCCGGTGTAATTTTATCGCAATTGCTGATACATACCATTGCATCAGCTTTGTGTGCGTTACACATGTATTCAACACTGTCAGCAATCAGATCGCGGGATGGCAATGAATAAAGCATACCATCGTGACCCATGGCAATTCCATCGTCAATGGCAATGGTATTAAATTCGGCAGCATAACAACCTTCGGCCTCAACAAGCTTTTTAATATGCTGACCGATTTCATGCAGGTGCGTATGACCCGGAACAAATTGTGTGAACGAGTTAACTATGGCAATTATAGGCTTACCAATTTGTTCTTCTTTCATTCCGGTGGCCCGCCATAAACTTCGTGCTCCTGCCATAAGACGGCCTTCGGTAGTTATTGAACTTCTCAGCTTATGTTGCATATCTTTTCGGGTTTATAGTAAAAAAAATGCAATTAAAAAAGCCATTCTTTATAGTAAGAATGGCCTGCAATATCCTGTAATCATAGATGTACCATCCTTACTTTAGCGCAGAGACCACGCCAATAATAAGGACTACGACTATGATTAAAATAGTATTCATTAATGCTGTGATTGAAAGGCAAATATAGATATTTATTTTTAATAATTCTTTCCGTACTGATTTTTTTTAGTGACTGCTTCATTTTGAAAATACCGGTTATTGATTCATTATCATATTGTTTCAGATCGATTTTGGAGCTTTCAGGTAGCCATACATGAATTCGTATTTTGGTAAGGCGTATCGGGTTCGTGATGCTTCGTCAATCTCATCAATGAAGTTGGATTCGGGAACTATAAAGCCTATTTTCTTAAGCCGCTCAGGATAATCAAGTCCGTAAAGCCGTTTATGATCGTATTGCAGAAAATTTTTGGCTCGTTCGGCCGCTGAGGTAATTGAAGCATCCTCGTAAGTTTCTTTGCGGGTAAAATCCAAAGGTACCAGCAAGATGGTAAATGCACCAGGCTTCATAACACGAAGTATTTCCGACATTGCTCTTGTATCATCATCGACATGCTCGAGCACATGATTACATATAACGGCATCGAACTCATTCTCCTTAAAAGGTAAATTCTGTACATCGCATTTGCAGTCCGCCAGTGGCGATTCCAAATCAGCTGTGATATAATCAATGTTCGTCAGTTTCTTGAATCGCTCTTCGAAACATTGTTCCGGTGCCACATGTAAAATTCGCATGGGCTTCTCGAAAAAATGTGTTTTTTCTTTCAGGAATAGCCATACCAAACGATGCCTTTCAAGTGAGAGGCATCTCGGGCAAAGAACATTCTTACGCACGGTATGATAGCCATAACTGATAAATTTTCGGTAATGACTGCCACAGACAGGACATTCGACATTATTGCCTTTATTCAGAAGTTGTGAAATTCTTCTGAACACATAACTTCCCCGGATCAGATATTTTCTGGGGATAGTATTCAGAGCAAATCGAATTAGGCGGTCCATTTAAGGATGATCAGAACTTTTACAGACCGCGAAAATAGGAAAAAAAAAAATAAGTGAACCGGAATTTCACCGGTTTTGATTATTACTGTTGACCGGATAGGGGACAGGTAATCTAAGAGTTCATCAATGTTTAAGAATAACCACGGGCAAAGAGTTTCACTTTTCCGATAATTCGACTCTTTCAGTCAAGGGTTTCACGCTTTCTAAACGTCATAATAGTATTAGAATCAAATAACAAACCATGAAAACATTTACGTTAGAAGCAAAATTCCTTTTTATTCTGTTAATCGGTTTATCGATACGAACATTGAGTTCTTGTCAGGATCCGATGGATATTGTGAACGGGAACCTGATTCAGTTCAACGACAACGGGGCCTGGTGCTGGTACCAGGATGAAAGAGCAGTGATCGATACCATGGAGGGAAATATGATTATCGGTTCCGATGCCAGTGGAAGCGGGTTTGGAGGCAACTCCCGGAATGGTGATGTTGAAGGCTATATTTACGAACTGAAAACCGGGTCACTGCGGCGCAGAAAATTCAGGGATACAGGATGTGACGACCATAATGCGCCTGCTTTCCTGGTGAGACCCGATGGGCAGTATCTGGCCATGTATGCCGATCATTACGATAGCTATAGCCGTTATCGTATTTTTAACGGTACAAATTGGCTTACAGAACAACTGTTTGTGTGGAGTACTATTCCGGGAGGTACAGATTTTTGGAGTACGTTTTCTA
>CAYUAV010000560.1:0-3138 GCA_964442665.1 uncultured Bacteroidales bacterium | reverse complement strand
CGGGAACAGAGCGGGGAAAGTGAAAGTACCAGCCGGTATAATGAGAATATACTGTCTAAACAGGAAACCGACCGCCGAGAGATTGCCGATGCCGATTCCCGGTATAATCAGCGTATCGACCGGCTGAATGCTCGTGAAGATGCCAGGATTATACGGGAAAGGGAAAAAAGGTTGCGGGATATGGAGCGACAAAGCAATGAGATTGCCCGGTACAATGAGGAAGTTCTGGCCAGGGCCGAAAAAGAGAACCAGCAAGCTGAGCGGGAACAGAGCGGGGAAAGTGAAAGTACCAGCCGGTATAATGAAAGTGTAATAGCTGAACAGGAATCCCAGCGCCTGCAAATAACCAATGCCGATTCAAAATTGAACCGGAAAATCACGAAACAGAATGAAAATCAACGCGCGGGTTATCAGAAAAATATTGAAAATATTCAAAAAAGCAACATAAATCAGAGTGTGCGAATTAAACGTTATAACGAAAGAGTTAAAAAGTTACAGGTAAAAGAACAAGAGAATAGTATAAAGGAATATGAAAGAATAAGCCGGCAAATAGCCAGATATAATGAAAAAGTCAGGCTCTACAACGAAAAAATGCGGCAGCGTACTGAACGTGAGAATAAGCGATACCAGGAAAATGCTTACCATTATTCACAGCGGCAACAGGCAAAAAGGGAGCGGGGAGTAAATCGACCTAAGCACAGCAATTAGAAATGGAATCATTTACTTTTATTTCACTAATTTAATGATGAAGCAAAGTAAATCACCACAACTGATGCACTTGTGGTTTGATCTTTTCCTCATAAATAGCCCGGACTTTTTGTAATTCATCACCGGAAAGCGGAGGTAATTCAAGTGCTCTGAGATTGATAAGGAGCTGTTCGGGTTTTGAAGCACCCGGTATAACACAACTGACCTCGTTGAACATCATTATCCATCGAAGTGCTGCCAGAGCAAGATTTTGAAACTGCGGGAAAACTTTTTTAAGCTCATTTACAGCCTGCAGGCCAGTTTCATAATCGATTCCTGAAAAGGTCTCTCCTTTATCAAAGGCAGCACCATTACGGTTAAAATTGCGGTGGTCGCCGGCACTAAATGTTGTCGACTGTGTATAGGTACCCGTTAGTAACCCGCTGGCTAATGGCACCCTTACTATTATTCCAACATTCCGTTTAGCAGCTTCTTTAAAGAAAAGTTCCGAAGGCCGTTGCCTGAACATATTAAAGATTATTTGTACCGTGGTAACATTAGGATATTCAATAGCTTTCAGTCCCTCCTCAACTTTTTCCACACTCACACCCAGATGGAGTATTTTCCCTTCACCTTTAAGCCTTTCGAATAATTCGAAGATTTCCGGGCGGTAATATACCTCAGTTGGCGGACAGTGCAACTGGATAAGGTCGAGCGTTTCAAGCTGCAGGCGTTTCAGGCTGTACTCAACAAACTTTCGCAGTACATCAGGCTGATAAGCTTCATTGGTATGAGGATTAAGCCTGCGTCCACATTTGGTGGCAACATAAATACGTTCCGAGCGTGATCGGAGGAGTCTTCCGATAGCCTGTTCGCTTTTACCTTCATTATACACATCAGCCGTATCGATAAAGTTAATTCCGGCATCGATGGCTTTATTCAGTATTTTATCAGCCGTTTCATAACTGAATGGATCACCCCATTTTCCGCCAACCTGCCAGGTTCCCAGACTGAGTTCCGAAATATTGAATCCTGTTTTCCCAAGTGTTCTGTATTCCATTGTATGGTCTAATAAACGTGTGAATAATTAATCATCTGATCTGTTAATTCGCGATGCATTTGCCTGTGCAGCCGGCAGTACCAGTAAATCGGCTATATTTACATGAGCCGGACGCGTGAGCATAAAGAGGACAATCTCTGCTATGTCATCAGGGAATAAAGGTTTCATTCCCTTATATACATCGTCGGCCTGCTGCTTATCACCTTTAAAACGGACCAGTGAAAATTCCGTATCGACCAAACCGGGATCGATCGAGCTGACTTTAATATTATGCTCATTCAAATCGATCCGCATACCTTTAGTTAAAGCATCGACAGCAAATTTTGAAGCACAATACACGTTTCCCGAAGGATAAAGCTCCCTGCCTGCAATGGATCCGATATTAATGACATGACCGTTTTTTCTCTTTACCATCCCGGGTAAAATGACTCTTGATACATAGAGTAATCCTTTAACATTGATATCCATCATGGTATCCCAGTCATCGATATTTCCTTCGTGAATGGGCGCCAGACCGTGCGCATTGCCTGCATTATTGATCAGGATATCAATATTTTTCCATGAATCAGGTAAATTGTCCAATGAATTATAAACGTCTTTTCTGTTTCGGATATCAAAGCTTCGTATAAGTACTTCCGTCTTGGGTATAAGTTCCGATTCTATTGTAACCAGCCTGTCTTTTCTTCGACCGCATAAAATTAACCTGAATCCTTTATCGGCAAGCAGATAAGCCGTCGATTTTCCAATACCCGAAGTAGCACCTGTAATAAGCACGGTTTTCATAGTATTCAATGTTTGAAAACAAAGGTAACGATTTTACTTTTTCATTGTAAGCTTAAAGAGCTTTCTGAAATATCCGGAAACGTTTATATACTAGTCCGCCCATTTTTTCCATTTCGGCACGCATCCTGGTATTGGTTTCGAGCTCAAGATGACTGTCGATTACTTTCATTCCTGCTTTCCGTGCCTCATTAATAAGATTGATACCAAGAATACTATCAACACCCATATTCCTGTATTCGGGTTTTATAGCTCCCAGCAACAGGTTAAGTTGCCTGGTTCGCCGTTGAGCAATTAACACGCGCAAAATACCAAAAGGAATCAGCCGGCCTTTGCATTTTTGCAATCCGACACTGATATCCGACATACCCAGAATAAAGGCAATAACTTCTTTTTTATCATTCTCCACAACTTTTAGGAAACGCGGGTCCATCAGAATTAAAAACCGATTGGCGAATTCCGCCATCTCTCTCTCAGTTAGCGGAGCAAAAGCATAAATTTCCGTGAAAGTTTCATTGACAAGTTTAAAGACCGGACGAACATATTTTTTCATTTCCGCGCGCGTACGGAAATTAACGAGTTTCAGATCCTGATTATTATTAGATGCCCGT
>CAYUAV010000559.1:0-3142 GCA_964442665.1 uncultured Bacteroidales bacterium | reverse complement strand
ATCTGAAATGGTATCGTAAACAAATGCCCTTTTACTGTGAATGCTATGGGTAGAAGGCAATACAACATTCGTTGAGAATGCAATATAATTACCGGAAGGATGCCAGTTGCCATAAATCAGGCTTGCGTATGCGCCTTTTAGTTTGGTATTGAGGCTATACCGTTTTTCTTTGTCGGCAATAATGGTCATTCCTTTTTTACCCCGGATATGGAAAAAAGATTGTGAAGGCTTGTGCTTATTAGGAATATGACAATTCATACAACTATAATCAACAAGATTATTGTCGGCAATAAGGGTTTCGGTAAAGTTTGTAACATTTCGTTGAGCTATAGCTACTTTATTCCATACCTCATAGCCCGGTTCAATCAAACGATAGGTAAGAAACGAATCGATGGGTTCTTCCTCTACCTTCCAGAAAAATGGTGTATAGGTTGTCCAGCTATTTTGGGTATATGAACTTACGGTAATCCAAATAGTATCTCCTATGTTCTTTTGCAATAAATTCCTGAATTTCTTTTTTGGAAAGAATATTTTCCTCTTTCCCTCAACCACAAGATTACCCTTTTTCGATTTTAATTCCACCTGCATTCTTTCACTTTTCATTGAAAAGTTCAAAGGTGCTATATTATAAGGGATACAAATGTTTTCATAGTCGGGGACAATCCGGGGATACTCATCAAAATAAGTTCCCTTTTTAGTCTCAGAATTGCATGACACAAACAATGCAAGCAACAATATCGGATATATTATCTTTTTAATAATCATTTGAAATGGATATTAAAAATAGTATAATCATTTTTATTTAGGCAAAACAGCGTAACGTAGGTAGAACCAATATGTATCTCCAAAATCTTTTATCAGAGCTCTTCTGTCCCCATGACTTTGAATATACTTTTCTTTAAACAGTATTGATTGCCGAATGACTTCGCTAGAAAAAGGAAAGATTTTTAAGTTCTTATCATTTTTATGGATATCAGAATAAATAAGCAGAGCTTCCTGATAGAGTTTGGGCAGATAAAAACCTGTATAATTGTAACTATAAGTAGTTAAAGCTTTGTAAAAGCTATCAATATCTTTATACAATAAACATATACTTAGTAAGTAATTTAAAGCGGCCTGGTTATCGGGATGATCATTCAGCAAAAAATAAAGGGAATTAACAAAAGAATTGGGATTATCTTTTATATGATCAGTAACAGGCATTATAGCCCTTTTACCTGCTATCCAGGGCGTTCTGTTGCACAACTCATCATTATACAGAAAGGGTTCCATTTTATGAGCCCAACGCCTGTAGAACAAAGTTTGTTTAAGCATTTTTAAATATTTCTCGGCAGCGGCATATTCACCGTTAATGATATTTGTTTCTACCATCCGGCGAATCATCCGTGTACCTTCACATTTAGGTGAAAAGGTATTAGCCATCAATACATAATGTTGTGAAGCATTTATATCGCCAATAAAATAATATACTTCATTTCCGTAGAGAAGATTAAGATAATTTGTTTCTTCGTTAAAAGGTATAAATATCCCGTCTAATCCCATTTGATCAATGGACAAGATATTTTCAGGTAGTTTATTAACAGCTGCTGATGCCAGGTTATAATAATAAATAACATAACGGGTTTTTCTTGAGGCTTTCCGGGCGAATTCAAGAGTTTTTTCAGGACGATTGAAATACCATTCGCAATCAAGTGCAAAAAGCGTTTCAAACATAAAGTTAGGGATCGGTGTTGATAGTTCTGTGATCGGATATTTATAAGCCTGTTTGGTGGTCAGGTAATAATGGGTGCGCATCGAAAACGGGATAAGTAAAACGATCAATACGAGTGTAAAACAATAGGTCCATTCCAGCCATCCTTTGATTTGTTTTATTTTAAGTTCATAAATCAACATAACCAAAACAAACAAATAAACAGCAAAACCGGTAACCATGTATAATACAGGTACCAGGATTATCCCTCCGATAATTCTGGTTGTTAAACCTTTCAGCACAGTGTAAAAACGAAATGCAGCCAAAGCAATTATTAATGAAATAGTTGCCGAAAGAGGATAAACAATAGTAAAGTGAAAACCGGTTATTAAAGCGGTTGCCAACAGGGACAGAAGGTAAGAATACTTCCACGAAAAAAGACTGGAAATAACCCAATCAATCAAATACCATAACAACAAAAGACAACCAGTAATGATAACAGCTCCGCCGGCTTTAAGAAAATAAAACTGGGTAAGGAAATCACCAATCAGGCACGAAAATGATGCCGGCTTATGAAAATATCCCGCAATGTAATCCCCGCTTAACCTGAAAAATTGCATTTGTTCGATATAATACAAATGATATTTATAGAAAAATGCAAAAAAGATAAAACACCCCCCAAAATAAAGGGCTGTCAATATCTTCCTGAAATCGAAATTGGATGCCAAATATTTCTTCATATGAATTAGCCTGGTAAATAATGAAGGATTCATTATTAATAATTAAGAATTACTTTTAAAAATAAAAGTAATTAAAATTGTATTTTATAAAAACTATTATCTGCAATAATATTTTCTCCAAAGTGCAAACCCCAAGAAATAGAGGGCTGAGGCAGGGGAGGCAAATATTTATACAAATAAAAAATGAAGTTTATTATTGCATATCATTTGCATTTCCAATTGGAGGACTGTTCTATAATAAAAGTATATATTTCTAAACCAATAGAAGAAAAACTATTGTTGGAGTTGATTAGTAAATATTTAATTATTAAATAAGTTTCTTAATTAAGTTATAGTTTATCTTTTTAGATTTTTTGTATTCCCGAATTTATTCAAATTTTTTGTTTGATTACAAATTCTACAAATTTCTCAACGTAGGAGGAATGTATTGCATAACAAATTTTCATAAGCTCCTTTGTAAATAAACAATTTTGCGAGTAACTTATAGGTTATATGTGGCCAATGGCAATCAAAAGTATTTATCTTCTCAAAAAAGAACATCTATAATAAAAATCTTAAATTTTCTTAACAAATAGTTCTAAAAGGAATTAAACAGATTATATAAGGAACGTTGCACCTTGCTATTCATGGCACGAGTTCAAATTCTATTTTGCCGGGCAGTAAAAAAATCACTTATTATCTAATTAATACTAAATAATTGGCAATGAATTTT
>CAYUAV010000558.1:0-3144 GCA_964442665.1 uncultured Bacteroidales bacterium | reverse complement strand
ATAATCCCGCAGGGTGATATCTTCCCTGGAGTTATGCCCCCACCAACTCGATACGATAAAATCGATGCCGCAGGCTTCCATCCATTCCAGATGCTGCCGGATAACCATAGAATCACGACTCGAATATTGTCCCAACAGAGGAGGTTGTTTGGGAATAAGAAAGTCTCTCACGTATTGACCGGTCCATTCATGCATGTCTCCCGCTGAACCATACCACGGATAGTAATACACACCGGTCTTATAACCTTGCGAAATTGAACGTGTGCGGCTCAGGGCAGTAGCGCTCTGTTGGCTTAAATGACTGCCATCAGATGCTCGTAAGCAATAATAGTAATTTTTACCGTTTGTAACACTGTTATCGGTATAGGTCGATTCCGGTGCAAATACCGTCGTAATCAGGCTTGTCTGATCGATAAGAAACCTGAGTGAATCTCCCCTGTAAATCTGGTATGATGCAATTTCACTTCCACCCGGTTTCCATATCAGGTCGATAAAATCCTCACCTCCATATACCCTCAATCCTACAGGTTCAGGTGGAGGAACAAACCCAACGGGTGCCTCCGAATCAACCAACTCCGCGTTTCCATATAGAGTTCCGTTATTTCCGTTCGGAGTAAGATCAAATACGGTTGTGCCAATTTGGGCATCAAAGCTCCAGTATGCAGCAAGACCACTTTCAGAACCTGATAATATTCTATGCATACCTGATTGAATTTCTGTCTCACTTCTGGCAAGGTTCCATATGCGCAACTCATCGATATCACCTCGCAGGCCCAGGTATGTACCCGGATACCCTAAAAATTCTCCAATGCGTAAGGGGGCATTTGTAGCTGATATATAGGAATTGGATGTCGTTCCCTTCAACTCCCCATTTAAATAAATTTTTAACGTATCAACATCCTGGGTTACTGCAATGTGTTGCCATATATTCCACCGGATCGCATTATACATCGATACATCGCCAGGAAGCACGATAGCAAAGAAAGGAAGTGGAAAACTTGTTCCTGCCAGGCGTAAATTGAAGCCTGCATTACCATCGCGTTTATCCAGAATAGTCTGTTCACCACCGGCTACAGCAGGATCACCAATTCCCTCCATTTTAAGCCAAAATTCAATGGTAAATTGCGAAGGGGCCAGCGACGAAGCATGCGGGACTTCAACATAATCGCCTGCCGATTCGAAACTTACCGCTTTTTGAGAATATACGGTTTCGCTGAATAAAATGATCACAAAAATAAGCTTCATCCATAATATGAGCTGGCATCGGGTAAGGTGGTAAGGCGTCATAAATAATTATACCTTTGGTTTATTTCTGATTTATCAAATCAACGATAAATATACAAAGAGGAAAATTAAAATGAGAATATAATATAGCATGTATAATTTCAATTCACAATTCAATTGTTATTACATTGTTCAGTTACTTATTACCTTTCTTTTTTAATTTTATCGTCAAAATGTAATTTAATATGAAAAGCAGGTTTATCAGCATTTTTTATAGCCTGGCACTAAAATACTATTAACGAATTCAAAATAAAAGGCATAATAGTTGGTTCAGACTGATAATGATGTACAAAGAAGAGTTTAAGAATTTGTAATACAATATGTTGAGGAAATTTATTTCAATCATTTTGATACTACTGTTTTTGTTTTATTCGGCAGGAATATGCCTGGTATTTCATTTCATACGATATACTGTAAGAGAAGAAATTGAAGAGGAAATAAAGAGAGGATTGGAAGAAAGCGATCTTTCCGTAATCACTATATACGATACCGACCGGGAAGGAATTGACTGGATCAGGCCAGGTAAAGAATTCAGGTATAAAGGTGAGATGTACGATGTGGTGAAGACAAGAACCACCGATCATAAAAAATATTTATACTGTATCAACGATACCAGAGAAAAGCAATTAGTTGATGATTTTAAAAACCATTTTAAAAGAAGAAAGAAAACTGAAGGGAAAGTGAAGCGATTATTCACAAAAATTTATTTCTGTCAGAAAACTTCATTCGGATGTCAGATCTTTTCATCTGATATTTTCTTTAATTCAATGGTCGATTTTTATGAGCCAATTAATATTAAAGTCCCGTTACCGCCTCCCAAATTAATCAGCTGATCTGTTTCAATTACCACTATTTTATTAACTGAAAGACGTTTATCTTTGAGAATAAGGCTTCGCCTGTCAGTACCTGCTTTCTTCTGAAGGAATCATTCATTCTCACAGAATATCCGGCAAAACGATGAGCTGGTAATTGAACCCACTTTTTTAATTTATGAAACATAATGTATTACAGTTGTGAAAAATGAAGAAGATACCATATCTATTATGTATAATATTTACCTGTGGAGCATTATCAGCACAGTATGTGGCCCCCGATTCCATAAGAACTATTAACCTGAAAGAGATTATCATCACTGCAAACAGGTTTCCACTTAAGTTATTGGAAAATCCCGGGGCAGTTTCACTGGTAACTTCCGAAGAACTTGCCTTAATGCCTAAAGGTATAGCCATGGAAGAGGCTTTACGATTGGTACCTGGTGTGCGTATCGATAACCAGCATGACGGCGAAAGGATCCATGTTTCAATTCGTGGTCAGGGTATTTTGACCGAACACGGCCTTCGGGGTATCGGTGTAAACATTGACGGGATTCCTTTGAACGATCCTTCCGGTTTTGCCCCTGATTTATATGATGTGGACTGGAGCACGGTAAGGAAAATAGAGGTTTTACGCGGACCTGAAGCAGGCATTTACGGTGGAGGAGGAGCAGCAGGTGTGATCGATATCTTAACGAAAGACGGAGGACCACACCCTGTCGGAGGAGAATTGCTCCAGATCATAGGTTCAAATGGCTTTTTAAAGTCGCTGTTACAACTGGACGGATCGCAGGATGTTATAGATTATCGCCTGAGTTATTCACGAACGGACGGAGATGGTTATCGAGACCATCAGGCATTCTGGAGCAATAAGTTGTATGAGAAAATCAATTTTTATCCTTCACGGAAATTATCGGTTACGCAAATTATTTCGCATACCGATTATTTTCATCAGAATCCTGAGGGATTAAATCTCGGGCAATTCGACAATTTACGGCAAGCCAATCCCGATGCCCGACCGTTCAATGAATATCAGAGGACCAACCGG
>CAYUAV010000557.1:0-3145 GCA_964442665.1 uncultured Bacteroidales bacterium | reverse complement strand
AAGGATCAGCCTTTAATTCGGCACGCTTCAGATGAAGTTCGGTAATGTAATTCAACGATTCATTGTCACTGCTAACTACATAATCTGTCAATTTCGAATTTTCATCGACAGTAAATACGATAGTCATCCTGCATTCCTTGTAATTTCCCATGAATTCTTCGAACGGAACATTTTCGATAACAGCATCGATGTTATGGAGCATTTCTGTACGAGCCGAGGCTATCGTTTCATTTTTATTTCCAAACGATGTCGAAATAGCCAGTGTAAATAATACCAGGAAGCTAAGTAATACATTTTTTGTTTTCATGATCTTGGTTTTTTAAATTATTGATCAAATGTACGGGGAAAGATGTATCCGGGTGTCATAGCCAGGTAAACAGATGTAAAAAATTGTCATCACTGATCACGGGATTTAAAGCATCAAAATGTGTATTATTGTAAATATTAGCTATATACCGGTGCTTTGGACAACCATAAATCTTGAATTATGAGAATACGCAACATAATAGTACTACTCATTGTTATTTCTAATTCCTGTGATCGTCGCAGTCCATCAACCAGTCATGTAGGTTCGGGGAGTGTTAATTTTGAAGAGGAACTTCCTGAATTGCTTGACACGGTTCAGTTATCGGGTATTTTCAGTGATTCAAAAACTTTTATAGATTTTCCGCTCCGAATGTCGCCCGATTCAATTATGATGGCATTCTGTCTTCAAAAAAATGACAGGAATTTTGATTTGCGTTCATTTATAGCAACCTGCTTTGATACCTCTTTTTCTCAATCACCTCATTATTCAACACCTACCGGCCAATCCATAATTGGTCATATCGATACACTCTGGTATATTCTTACTCGCAAGCCTGATCCACAGCGCCGTTCTTCACTGATTGCATTGAAACATCCCTACATTGTTCCCGGGGGGAGATTCAGGGAAATTTATTACTGGGACAGTTATTTCACTATGCTAGGGCTGGCAGTAAGTGATGAAAAGTATATGATTAAGAATATGGTCGATAATTTTACGGATTTAATCGATACATACGGACATATTCCCAATGGTAATCGCACATACTACCTGAGCCGCTCACAGCCTCCTTTTTTTGCTTCGATGGTTGCATTACTGGCAGCGGTAAATGATTCCGTGAAAATTTCCGATTACCTGATTCCGATGGAAAAGGAGTATCAATTCTGGATGTCCGGCAGAGAGCAGCTGAGCGCGGAAATACCTGCCATCAGCCGGATAGTCCGGCTCGATGACAGTACGGCTCTTAACCGTTATTGGGACAATCTTTGCAGGCCACGTCCCGAATCTTACAAAGAAGATGTTGCCCTCTGGTATTCCTCCGAACGCGATTCTTCGATTTTCAGGGATATCAGGGCAGCAGCAGAATCGGGGTGGGATTTCAGCAGCCGGTGGTTTGAGACTCAGTATTCGCTGGCTACGATCAATACAACAGAGATTATTCCTGTCGACCTGAATTGCCTTCTTTATAATTTAGAGAAGACAATTGCACAAGCATATTTAAAAAACAACGATTCAACCGGCGCTGAAAAGTACCGTATTCTTGCCGAAAAACGAAAAAGAGCTATCAATCGTCTGTTGTGGAATCCTTCAGCATGTTTTTATTATGACTATAATTATATAGACAAAAATCAAACGGAAGTACGATCCCTTG
The DNA here is from genome assembly GCA_964442665.1 of uncultured Bacteroidales bacterium. Lineage (GTDB taxonomy): Bacteria > Bacteroidota > Bacteroidia > Bacteroidales > UBA10428 > UBA10428. The sequence continues at coordinate 1,469 of CAYUAV010000557.1, read as the reverse complement.
CAGGGGTATACCCGTTATTTTATAAAATAGCTGACAGCATTCAGACCCTCTGCGTCGAGCGACAGATTAATGATGATTTTTTGTTTGATTACGGTGTGGTCACCACGCTGACTCAACCGGCAACCGGAGAGCAATGGGATTATCCCAACGGATGGCCCCCTCTGCAATGGATAACCTATGCCGGTCTTGTCAACTATGGTTATTATGACGTTGCTGCTGATTTGGCCGCAAGATGGATGCATATCAATGAATTGATCTATTATGACCAGGGCAATCCGGCACAAAAGGGAAAAATGCTTGAGAAATATAACGTGGTCAAAGGAGTCGAGGGCAAGGGAGGTGAGTATCCTTTACAGGACGGATTCGGATGGACAAATGGAGTATATATGAAACTATATTCAATCGGGTCTCATTGAAACTTTTACTCGAAGAGGATCAATGTGATCAAAGATATGATACAGGAATATAGGAATGCATATTGAAAAACAATCTTACAGAAAAGCTCCGGTTTGGTTTCCGATGGCACCTGTTTTGGTTTGTACTGAGAAGAAAATATCTGGTTTTTCTGGCAGATTCAAAAGAAAGAGTAAGAATATTAAAATCAGTGCTTCACATTAGTGCCTGACAGTATATAAAAAAACCGGTATATGCGAACGACCAGGCAATTTGTCCTGTCAGTAACCAGAAAATCTTATCGGCACGGGCACCATAGTATTTCGTTGTCAGAAATGCTCCTACAGGAATTGAGAGTATAAGAGGAGAAAGGATCACTATTCCTGACATTCCGTATTTCGATTTAATGAGTACCAAAAATCTGTTGCGACGGCTAAATACCGGTTTTTTCTGTTTTCTTTTTCTGAATACACTCACAATGTATTTCTGCCATATATAGAGAATTAGTTTTGACAGATAAACTGATAGTATCAGGCCGATAAAACCCCCGATGTTTGTGAGAATTATGGTTTTCCAGAATGAAAATTTCATGGTGAAAACCGCAACAGGAAAAGTAAGTGCAAATTTCCATGTGCAACAGAGTATAACCGTTATTTCTTTCATATCTGCCCGTAAGATAAGAAAAATGTGAATTTATTATAGCATTCACATTATAATCAAATCTTCTAGGCAGGTGAAGCTACAGGAAATTGATTGGTTTTTACGCCTTAGAGATAAGAGAATTTAAGCATTCTTACTTTGTCGGTGGTTTCAAAAACAAGAAAGTATAAGCCGGGAGCAGCAAGCTTGTTGTATATCCTATTCAAGGAGAAATTATATTTTCCGGGAGATTCATCCCTATTTATTATTTCTGATAAAAGCCTGCCATCGGCCGATAGGACCGATACTTTAATATGGGTTTCGACGAATAATTCGTAATGTAATTTTGAATCGGTCTGCAAAGGTAATGGGGTAATGGAAACATGGAATCCTTCCGCCCCTTTATTTTCGAGGGAATTTGGAAAATCGGAATTTTT
>CAYUAV010000556.1:0-3150 GCA_964442665.1 uncultured Bacteroidales bacterium | reverse complement strand
CATATTTATTTGCATGACATAATAATCATTAAAAAATTTAAACAGGTTCTTAGTATTAAGTTGATTCATTTACCATATAGCATACTTTTGGAACAAAAGGTAACACAATTTAAATAAACAAATTTCTTAAACTTTCGGACGGCTTATTACACACCAATAACAGATACGAGACACCGGACTTTCTTTAACAGGCATAAATCTTTAGCCCGGATACATGACTTTACCATTAAATCTTGTGCTGAAGTGATTCAAATTTCGCAGGTAAATCCGGATTTATTAAATCAGTCCAATTTTAGCTGTCCGCTGAGTTTCAGCAGATTTAGCTCGGCCATTTTCAACATATATTCTGCTGCCAGCAGCCGGTTCTCGGCTTCAATTGTTTTTTGCTGATACGTCCTGAAATCGATTTCGTTGATCTGTCCGAGCCTGTATAATTCAATGGCCAGTTTCAGGCCCTTTTCTGCATCGGAAATGTTCATTTTTTCAATAGCTAATACCTGTAACGACGATGTATAATTGTTGTATGATTTCAGCATTTCAGTCCGAATACTGTTTTGGACTTCTTCCGCCTGTACCCGGGCATTTTCGTAATTTATCCGGTTAACCTGATACTGTCGTTTATCATTGAAACCATTGAACAGGTTATAACTGAACCTTATGCCGTAAGACGGGCCGTAACTCTGATTCGTTGTCAGTAAGCCGGTCTGACTTTCGGAAGCTGCATAGCTGTAATCGCTGTATAACGATACTGTCGGAAGAAAATCGGAAAATGATTCTTTCATGGTCAGCCGATTCACTCTTTCGTTACTTCTGGCCTGTAACAGATCAGGATTCTGCTGTTCAGCCAAAGTCAGCAATTCGTCATATCCGGGAATTTCATCGTTGGAAATTTTATCAGCCGGTATAAAAATTATCGACGGATCTCTTCCTATCAGGTGGTTTATATCGGCCATTACATTTTGTATAACAGCTTTTTGTCTGATAACCGCATTACTGTCGGCATTCAAATCAAGCCGGGCCTGGATCAGATCGCTTTCCGATGCCGAACCCAGAGCATATTTTTTTTGAGCCAGCACGATCCGGTTTCTGCTTGTTTCAAGGCTGGCAGTCAGCACCTCTTCGTATTTAAATTCCTGCATCAGATCATAATAGTATGCTGCCAGTTGCATATAAATTTGTTCAACCTTAACCTGAACTTCAATTTGACCCTGATTTTCAAGCTCTGCAAGCTTTTCTTTTGTAACAAACATTTTCGTTCCGTCAAAAATGATCCAGTTTATTTCAACCAATGCATTTTTGGAAGTGTTATTAGCTCCCTGAGCATCGCGTGTGCGTCCGTCATAAAATTCCTGGTTACTGGTTACCACCGAATTTCCTGCATTTGCCGAAACATCGAGTACGGGAAGAAACCCGGCATTACCTATAGAGTTATTGATTTTTGCTGCTTCTGCGGCATTGCGGGCAACGATCAGACTGAAATTATTCTCCAGTGCCATTGAAAAAAGATCGCTGAACTGCACCGAGTCAATAACCTGCGGAAATAATCCGGTACAGGTCAATACCATTATATGAAGCAGGACTATTCGCTTTAACAATCGTTTCATGTTGCTTTCACTCCTTTCTTAGATGTCAGGTACATATAAAGTGCAGGAATAACATACAATGTAAGAATCAGTGAAAAAGAAAGCCCTCCAATGATCGTTATACCCATAGGTATTCGGCTGGTCGAAGCACCTCCGAGAGCCAATGCTATTGGTAATGCCCCCAGAATAGTAGCCATGCTGGTCATAAGGATCGGACGAAACCGCCTGGATGCAGCATCGACAACGGCTTCCCTGACAGGTAATCCGGCTGTTTTCCGCTGGTTGGCGAATTCGACGATAAGAATACCATTCTTTGTCACGATTCCTACGAGCACGATAGCGCCGATCTCGCTGAAAATGTTAAGTGTATCTCTGAAGATCCACAGTGAAAACACAGCGCCGGCAATAGCCAGGGGAACCGTAAGCATAATGATCAGCGGATCGGAAAAGCTTTCAAATTGTGCAGAAAGCACCAGGTATATAAGTATGAGAGCCAGGAAGAATGCAAATAAAATACTCCCCGATGACTCGGCAAAATCCTTCGATGCTCCGGCCAGACTGGTACTAAACCGTTCGTCGAGAACTTTTGACGCAATATTATCCATTGCATCAATACCATCGCCAAGGGTATATCCATCCGAGAGACCTGCTGATATAGTGGCTGAAACATACCGGTTATAACGGTACAGCTGTGGCGATGAACTCTGATAACTTACTTTCACCAGGTTTCCGATCTGTACCGGATCTCCGTCATTGTTCCGGACTGCAGTTCCGGTCAGGTCGATCGGCTCATCGCGATTTTTTCGTGTTGCCTGTCCTATAACCTGGTATTGTTTTCCGTTCATGATAAAATAGCTATATCGCTGACCGCTAAAAAAAAGCTGGATGGTCTGTGCAATATCCTTTACCGATATACCCATTTCGCGGGCCTTATCACGGTCGATTTCTACCCGTAATTCCGGTTTATTGAATTTCAGGTTGATATCGACAATACTGAATGCCGGATCGTTATTTGCCACATCAAGAAATTTGGGTACAACTTCTTTGAGGGCTTCAAAATCGGGCGCCTGTATCACATACTGCACCGGAAGCGAGCCCCGCGAAGCACCGATTGTTTGCTCCTGCGTCACAAACGAACGGGCAAAATTCATGCTCCTGATAATGGGGGCCAATTCCGATGCGAGCTCATCCTGACTCTTTTTCCGTTGCGAGGGTGGCACAAAGGTTATACGGACAAATGCGGTATTAACCGAAACCGAGGCTCCGAAACCCGGTGATGTGACTGCAAGTACCGACTCTCTTTCCTTCATGGTATCGACAACCTGGATAAGCTGCGAAACATATTCATCCATTTTTTCGAAGGATGTTCCCTCAGGGGCTGTCGACATAATTCTTAACCGGCTTTTATCTTCTAACGGTGCCAGCTCGGAAGGTATGTTTTTTCCTATAAATACAATCATGAGTATTGCAACTGCCATAATGATCAACGCCCTCCATGGTTTTGTCACAAACCGGTCAAGCGAACGGCGATATCCGGTAATAAGCCCGGTAAATAAAGGTTCGGTTT
>CAYUAV010000555.1:0-3151 GCA_964442665.1 uncultured Bacteroidales bacterium | reverse complement strand
TTTACAACAATTCTATTATACTTCAAACAACATCAGTATTAATAAAGGCTGGCAACTCGAAAAACGAAAACAGCTCGAACAGGCAACTTTGAATTATATCGCCAGGCTTGAATCGGAAAATAAAATTCTTCACGACAAATTTGCTGAAGACTACCTGCAACGTCTCGTCCAACGTATCCATTATCCGCAGATATGGAAAGGACGCGACCAGTTCCTGACGGTAAAGATCCTCAATTCTGATCAGAAAGTATGCTATGCATTCGATAATGGTATAATTCTTATTTCAAGTCAGCTTATTGCTGAAACTCAGAATGAAGGCGATTTGTTTCGTATACTGACCGAAGCCGTAGGTCATATTTTGCTCGACAGCAATCTCGATAATATCTACAGCCAGTCAGACTCAGAACTGCGACAACTAGGTGCCATTTATTCGGCATTTACAAAAAGAAGAATTCAGCTTATTGCAAAACGATTTGTCAACCAATACAAAGAAAATACCGCATCGGTTCCTTTCAGCAATTTTGACTATACCAGTGCCACGGTCGGCGTAATTAGCTATACAGCCTGGCAGGAATTTTACAGTAATCATTACCAGAAAGCACTCGATTTGTTGAGCCGCCTGGAAGAATATAACATACTGAATAGTACTGATTACCTGCTAAAGGCAGAAATATTTATGAAGATTGCTGATACGCCCCAAGCCAATAATGAGGCTATAAAATATTTAAAAAAAGCCGCATCGTTTGAGGACCAGGAATTACCCGAAATTTATAGCGAACTTGGTGTGGCTCTGGTAAGGGAACAACAATATGAAGAGGCCCGGCAGTATTTCCTGAAATATTATGAACTGGTTCTGAAAATGTCGGACGATGAAAAAATGAAATGGGCCCTGAAAATGATCAACCTGTGTAATACACATTTGAAAACCACGCAAAATAGTCCGGATAACCAGATTTAATATCGACATAATATATATCTCTTCAACCTGAAATCTATAAGAGAGGTTTTAATATTTCCAAACTTAACAAGTTTCATAATTACTTCTTCTTCCTCAAAACGTATTCTTTCCCATCCGCTATCTGATGCAGGCAATTAAAAATAAGTTGTTAAAAATTTGGTTCGTATTACAAACTTAATTAAGTTTGTATTTCAAACTAGTTTTACAAATTAAACCAGTAACTATGAATTTAAATAATCAAAGTACGGAAACATTTGATGAAAATCAATCATTCAGGGTAATTCGTGAAATGATCCAGGTTTCAAAAAGAAAACTGAAACATGACAGTATTTTATTTATTCTATGGGGCTGGATAATGACACTTCATTACCTGATTCTTTATGCATTACGAACAACAGCAATGACCTCCCTGATGCAAAGAGTACTTAACTATATGCCAATCACTCTGATAGCAATTGGAGTAATCCTTACAATTTACTATATCTACAAACAGCGTAAAAAGGTCCAGACTTATATCGGTATCTCACTGCGTTATATCTGGATTTCAATGTTCGCATGCCTTGTGCTGGTGAATTTAATACTGTTTAATGTTCTGCATAAAATAAATTTTGAACTGCAACATCCTATTTTTATGGTACTCATTGCATTTGCCATAGTGGCAACAGGCGGAATTATGCGATACCGGCTTATTGTTACGGGAGGAATTATTTTTGGTGTTCTGGCCTTTCTCTGTTCTTATCTAAGCCTGACCGATCAACTGTTCATTGAAGCAGTTGCCTGGCTGATCTCATTCGTTATTCCGGGACACCTTTTATATTCACGTCGCAAAAGTTGATATACGATGTTTACCGATCTGGATCCGTTGTTGCATTCGCAGGTGCGTTTGGCTATTATGTCGGTGCTGATAGGTGTTAAAACAGCTGAATTCAGCTACCTGCTGGAAAATATCAACACCACAAAGGGAAACTTAAGTTTTCAGCTCAATAAGCTAAAAGAAGCGGAATATATTGAAATAAAAAAATCCTTCAAAGGTAATTATCCGTTGACCACCTGCAGTATTACCAATAAAGGTATCGATGCTTACGAGAATTATGTCAATGCCATTTCAGAATATTTTTCAAAATTTAAAAAAGATCAAAAATGAAATCTATTAGAAAAATTAGTCTACTGTTTGCCGTTAATCTCATAGTCCTGCTTTCCTGCCAACAGGCAGAAAAACCATTTACAACGAAAGCAAAGTTTGGAATTCATGAAATCGTAAAAGCCGAAAAATTACCCGATTCGATAGTAGAAAAACTGCAGCAAATGGACTATCGGCCCGAAAACGACACACAGCAGATCATAATCGGCTATTTACCCCGGAATGCTGCGTCTGATTTGCAACGTGAATTTTCGTCAGGAAATATCATGCTGGTAAAAACTGTATTCCCTATCGACACGAACAACAATACTGATGAAATTGTCGCTGTGAAAACTGAACCTGTCATGGACAATTCCGATATTCAAAAGACAAAAAACAAAGGGAACAGCGTTGTCATTTATTTTACCTGGAAAGGAGCAAAAAAGTGGGCGAAAATAACAAAAGAAAACACAGGTAAAACACTTGCTTTCGTGATAGATAACCAAATATATGCCATGCCGGAAATCCGGGGTGAAATAAGAAATGGTACGGCCGTTATCAAAGGGCTCGAAAATGAGGAAATTGCGAAGCAGTTGTCAGAATCGATACATTGAAATGCCATATAAAGACCTTCTCAAAATATATGTACTCTGTTCGCAGCTAAACTTATAATAAAATTAATACGTATCCGAGATGTGCACAATGGAGCGTACTAATTTTAATGTCCTAATTTCAGATCTATCAACTTTTTTACCTGTTTAAGATCTTCAGAGTCATCCATATCAATGGAAATGCAACGGGCTTGATTAAACCTTTCAGTATTTTTATACCCGGCATTAGCCTTTTTATGCAAAGAACTTCAATTACTTCAAAAATAGAATTTGATTATTACCGAAGAATTAGCCAATACTGCCCAATATGAAATTTGATATCCATTTAACACAGGCTCTGTGCCAAAATAATTTCCGTGGTCCTGATATGTGTGGGGATTGCAGATTTAACCGCTGAATTAAATCACCTTCCCCTTTCTGTTATTACCTGATACATTCCACTTCTAAAAAAGCCAATTAATC
>CAYUAV010000554.1:0-3151 GCA_964442665.1 uncultured Bacteroidales bacterium | reverse complement strand
AGTTACTTTTGCCATAATACTCTCTTAATTATTTAGTAGCCTTCTTTTTATTTGCAACGGTCTTTTTCCGGCCTTTCCGGGTACGGGCATTATTTTTTGTACTTTGTCCCCGTACAGGTAATCCGATACGATGACGAATTCCCCGGTAACAGCCAATATCCATAAGTCGCTTAATGTTAAGCTGTACCGATGATCGGAGTTCACCTTCAACCTTATAGTTATCGTTTACCAGTTCCCTGATTTTAGAGATCTGATCGTCGGTCCAGTCTTTAACTTTAATGTTAAAATCAATACCGGCATTTGTTAAAATTTTTTGAGCTGTGCTTCTGCCAATACCATAAATATAGGTAAGGCCTATTTCGCCCCTTTTGTTTTTTGGTAAGTCGACACCAACAATTCTAGCCATATATAATAATCTTAAATAATTATTCGGTTTTTAACCCTGACGCTGTTTGTTTTTCGGGTTCTTCTTGTTAATCACATACAAGCGACCTTTTCTTTTCACGATCTTATCATCGGTTGTACGTTTCTTTATAGATGCTCTAACCTTCATATGTGTACTATTTATACCTGTAAGTAATTCTTCCTTTCGTCAAATCATATGGCGACATCTCAATCTTTACTTTATCACCGGGTAATATTTTTATATAATGCATTCGCATTTTACCCGAGATATGGGCTGTAATTATATGGCCGTTCTCAAGCTCGACCCTGAACATGGCGTTAGAAAGGGCTTCCTTTATAAGGCCATCTTGCTCGATTGAAGGCTGTTTCGCCATAATGAACCTATTTTATATATTCTATTTCTTCGATGTATTCAAACGTTGAAAGAATGTCCGGTTTCCCCTTTCGGACTGCGACAGCATGCTCAAAATGGGCTGATGGTTTTCTGTCAGCAGTTCTGATTGTCCACCCGTCCGCTTCCTGAAATATCTCCTTCCTCCCCATGTTGATCATGGGCTCAATGCATATCACCATTCCTGATTTAAGCAATGATCCCTTACTTCTACGTCCATAATTCGGTACTTCCGGGGCTTCGTGCAGGTTATTCCCCAATCCATGACCCACAAGTTCCCGAACTACGGAATAACCATTCCCCTCACAATGCTCTTGTACTGCCCAGCCGATATCCCCAATACGATTTCCTGACCGCGTCATTTCAAGCCCTCTGTAAAGAGCCTCCTTTGTCACTTTAAGGAGCTGTTGTTTATCTTCATCAACAGCTCCTACAGGAAAGGTATAGGCTGAATCGCCATAGTAACCATTCTTTAAAACCCCGCAATCCACAGAAATAATATCGCCATCGACCAATTCGTAAGCTGAAGGAATACCATGTACAACCTGGTCATTAACTGAAGTGCAAAGGGTCTTCGGATACCCCTGGTATCCTAAAAATCCCGGTACTCCGCCATGGTCACGGATATATTCCTCAGCAATCGTATCTATTCTACTGGTAGATATACCCGGCTTTATCCATCTGGCAATCTCAGCTAAAGTTTTTGATACCAGTAAGTTACTTTCTCTTATTAGTTCAATCTCCTCTGCTGTACGTATATGAATCATCAAAGAACGTTATATCGTTAGCTTCTTATACTGAAGCCATAGCACCAGCTCTTCCTTTTACACGTCCGGATTTCATCAATCCGTCATAGTGTCGCATCAGAAGGTGACTTTCGATCTGCTGAAGTGTATCGAGTACAACACCCACAAGTATCAGCAGGGAAGTACCTCCATAAAATTGTGCAAAGCCCTGGGTTACTCCGGCCAATCGCGCAAAAGCGGGTAAAATTGCCACAAAAGCCAGGAAAACAGATCCAGGCAATGTAATCCTTGAAAGGATATTGTCAAGAAATTCGACGGTTCTTTTACCAGGCTTTACACCCGGAATAAAACCACCATTCTTTCTGATTTCTTCCGCCATACGCTGCGGATTGATGGTAATTGCAGTATAGAAATAAGTAAATGCAATAATCATAAGTGCAAATACAAAGTTATACCAGAAGCCGGTAAAATTAGTAAACAGACCAAGAAATCCGGTAACAGCCTCTCCTCCGTACCTTGCAAAGGTAAGAGGTAAGAACATAATAGCCTGGGCAAAAATTATGGGCATTACACCAGCTGCATTCACTTTTAAGGGAATATACTGGCGCACTCCTCCGTATTGTTTATTCCCGATTATTCGTTTTGCATATTGAACAGGTATTCTTCTGGTTCCCTGAACCAGCAGGATACTAACAACAAAAACAAGGAAAAGAAATACCATTTCAAGTAGGAAAGCTACCAGTCCGCCACCTGCTTTTTCCATCCGTGCCGTAAATTCACCGACAATCGCAAATGGCATACGCGCAATGATACCGATCATAATAATCAACGAAATTCCATTACCGATTCCTTTGTCGGTTATTCTTTCGCCAAGCCACATCACGAACATCGTACCCGTTGTAAGAATAATTACCGAAGACAGCGTAAAGAACACGCCCGGTAAAACCCTTGCAGCATCGGGAATCTGTGTAAGATACGAAGGAGCCTGCACGATAAGGATCAATACAGTGAGATAGCGTGTAATCTGGTTCATCCTTCGCCGTCCGCTTTCTCCTTCGCGCTGCAGGCGCTGAAAATACGGAACCGCAATTGTAAGCAACTGAACTACAATAGATGCTGAGATATAGGGCATTATTCCCAGAGCAAAAATAGAGGCCGATGAAAAAGCACCTCCCGAGAACATATCCAGAATACCCAATACACCTTGTGATGCCTTATTCTGTAATTCGCTCAATTCCATAGGATTTACTCCCGGAAGAACAATTTTAGACCCCAGACGATAAATAAGCAAAATCCCTAAAGTGTAAAGAATCCTTGCCCGAAGATCCTCGATCTTATAAATGTTTTTAAGTGTTTCGAAAAACTTCTTCATTCAATTATATTTTTTCTGCAGTTCCCTGCAGTGATTCAATGGCTTGAACAGCTGATTTTGAAAATGCATGCGCTTTCACATCCAGCTTTGTTTTTAGCTCACCATTCCCGAGAATTTTGACCTGATCATTCTTGGAAATCAAACCAGCATCGATGAGTGTTTGAATATCAATAGATTTAAGCTTTTTCTTCTCCGCCAAATGTTGAAGTGTAGCAATATTAATTCCTTTATATTCTT
>CAYUAV010000553.1:0-3158 GCA_964442665.1 uncultured Bacteroidales bacterium | reverse complement strand
AATTATGTACATACCCGTTAAAACAGTTAACAGCAATACAGGATAGTAATAATTATCAAAATATGTAGAAACCTATAATCTTTGGATTACTTTATTAAAATTAATGATGACGAGTCAGACCCGGGTGAGTGAAAAAGCAAATGCCGCAAACCTTTTAGGTAAAATGGCCTGAGTGGTTTACGGCAAATGCCTGACTGTAAAGCGATACGAAATAATACTAACCTAACCTTGTTTCGAAAGAAAAATTAATTACCTCTTCTTTTTTATTGCTTGATTACCTTTATAATTTCAGATGACTCTGACTTATCCATCCGTAACAGGTAAACGCCCTTATTTAATGTAGATATATCAATTTCGATAATCTCACCAGATAATACCCTGTCGAGTTTGTGTTTGTATACTACCTTCCCGGAAATATCAATCAGAGATATCGATACTTCAGAATTTATATCAGAAGCGGACCTCAGATACATGATATCTGATGCAGGGTTGGGCTGGATTAGTATTTGTGCATTTCCTTCTAAAGTAGCAATTGCATCGACTTGTGCTCCGTCCTGTTCAACCATCACCGTTTCTTCCATTCCACCGCTACAATACACTCTGATAGAAGCTGCACGATTACTGTATGAAGTATTTTCGGAATAGCTTACGCTTATTGTGCTTCCATCGGTTTTCGTAGCAGTTAACCACGATGCATCATCTTCCACGCTCCAGCCTACACTCGAATTAACCGAAAAAGTGGTATTGCCGGCTCCAGGACCTACACTTCTGCTGTTCGGACTTACTTCGAGATATACCGATTCGCCTTCCTGAATTACTGTTACGGTTTCTTCCACACCACCGCCATAAGCCCTGATATGAGCTGTGCGCGAATCAGTTGAAGTATTGGCATCATAACTGACACTTATTGTACTTCCATCGGTTTTGGTAGCTGTTAGCCAGGAAGCATCGTCCTCAACGCTCCATCCTACATTTGCATTGACACTGAAAGTTGCACTACCGGATCCGGAAGCGACATTCAGGTAATCCGGACTTACGTCAATATAGGCTGCCTCACCCTGCTGGGTAACTGTAACGGTTTCTTCAATACCGCCGGTTCCGTAAGCCCTGATATGAGCTGTACGGGAACTATTCGATATGTTGGCTTCAAAACTCACACTAATTGTACTTCCGTCAGTTTTGGTGGCAGTCAGCCACGATGCATCATCCTCAACGTTCCATCCTACATTCGAATTAACCGAAAAACTGGTATTGCCGGCTGCGGGACCTACACTCCTACTGTTCGGACTAACATCGAAGATAATCTGTCCTTCCTGTGTAACCGTAACGGTTTCTTCAACACCACCGGTACCATAAGCTCTGATGTGGGCTGTACGGGAACTTGACAAAGTATTCTCCTGATAACTTACACTTATCGTGCTCCCGTCGGTTTTCGTAGCAGTTAACCACGATGCATCATCTTCCACGCTCCAGCCTACACTCGAATTAACCGAAAAAGTGGTATTGCCGGCTCCAGTACCTACACTTCTGCTGTTCGGACTTACATCAAATACAGTAGTTGAGATAAATTTTGCGGTAAGGCTTCCATATACCGATGCTATTCCCGAACCATCAGTTTCGACATAGTTATGAGCAATTGCATAAAATGTTTTACTGCCGGCCGATACATCATAAACCCGTGTATGAGAGAAAGAATTGATGTTAACATCGGAATTGACAGCTTCAACGCTGACATTTCCATCGTTCGGACTCCAAGAAGTATTATTGCTTGCAGCCAGAACAATTCTGTCGCCGGGATCGGAAAAACACTGACCATCGAAATGTACAACAACTAATCCCGGTGCAGGAGGATTGATAGTCACTTGTCCCACAATCGTTGAATTAGTCAGATTAATGTTAGTTCTGGAAATGCCCTGAAAGCCGACCGGGGGACCATCGGGAATAAATTCTGCCGTTAAACTTCCGTAAATGGATGCAATACCCGAACCATCCGTTTCAACATAATTATGCGCAATGGCATAAAATGTTTTGCTGCCGGCCGATACATTATAAACGCGTGTATGAGAAAAAGGATTAATGTTTACATCGGCATTTGCTGCCTCAACACCCACGTTTCCGTCGTTTACTCCCCACGACGTTGTATTACTGGCAGCCAAAACTATTCTGTCTCCTACATCCGAATAACATTGCCCGTCGAAACGAACAATAACTTTTCCTGAAGTGGACGGGTTGATGGTTACCTGGCCTACAACCGTTGAACTGTTTAAATTGATGTTCGTACGGGATATACCCTGAAAGCCAACCAGAGTAGGACCATTGGGAATAAATTCGGCGGTTAATGAACCATAAATTGAGGCTATTCCTGAACCATCTGTTTCCACATAGTTGTGCGCAATGGCATAAAATGTTTTATTGCCTGCACTTACATTGTAAACACGGGTATGAGAGAACGATTTACGATTCACATCGGAATTTACTGCTTCCATACCCACATTGCCGTCATTTACTCCCCATGATGTTGTATTGCTTGCAGCCAGAACAATTCTGTCGCCAACATCAGCAATACATTCACCATCGAATTGAACAATAACTTTACCTGAAACGGGTGCATTCAGGGTTACCTGTCCCACAACAGTAGAATTGCTTAAATCAATGTTCGTCCGGTTTATACCCTGCGATACGACGATTTGAGCAAACAAACTGCTCATACCGGAAATAATGAGCAAAAGAATAATAGTCGATAACTTTTTCATTTTAAGTTCCTCCATAGTTAATTAAAGTTTGAATTGGTTATTTTTTAACCGTTTTCAGATCTTTTATTTGAATGATCTTCAGAACGATGTTTGTTCGCTTTGCAGCCAACTACTTACTTGTGTAATGTCGCAGGCAGATATAACCTCAGGGAGGAATTTTTTATGATGTAACAGACTTTCCCGGGCGGAAATAAAATGATAAAAGGGCTGCTATTCGCACATAACAGCCCTTTCAGAAACAAAAAAACCAAAAACCCCCAACGATTCAGATTTTAAATTTTCGCTTAATCGTATTACTTATTCTCAAATCGCCGGTTGGTATTAACGGGGTATTTAAATCTTGATATCATGTGAATTCAATTAACAATTGATTATTCGAATTACTTTTTACTCAAGTGATATTTT
>CAYUAV010000552.1:0-3159 GCA_964442665.1 uncultured Bacteroidales bacterium | reverse complement strand
ACCGGTAAAAGAGTTCAAGCTGATACCCGCTTTCGTCCGTAAGTATCGGAACATGCGTACTCCTGTTCAACAAGCGGTAGGTTTGCTCCCTGACCAGCGAAGGTGGATCGCTGATACCCGCCCCTATTAGCATATTCTGATAATCTTTAAACTCCAGGCTGATGCCCAGACTTCTGTATGTATAATTGATACTTGCATAGGCTGCAAAACCTGAGGTATCGGAGAAAGAAAGCCATGGACCTGCCGAATCGATCCTCGCGGCCAATTCGCCATACAATGAAAGGTTTTTACCCAAATAACCGTTGTAAAATGCCGATGCGTAATTCGTGCTGACTGCCGAGTTGGTTTGTCGCATATAAATTAATCCGGCTTTTTGTCCTGCCAGTTTGTACGATAACTGTCCCCCCTCAATAAGATCGGGTCGTCTTTCAATTTCCTTACGCAATGTAGGTGGTAATGCAACATCCAAAACCCTGCCCCGGATGGCTTTAATTTCAATATTTTTAAGTTTATACCCGACTTTTATCCCGTGCAGATCTTCATAAAAACCATATCGTACACGGTATCCCCGGGTTTCCCATACTGATCCGGGTATTTCGTAAGTACGTAATAATAATCCCCTTCCCAGGGTAGTGTACAAATGTCCGACTGTCACATCCAGGTTTTTTGTGGCATACTGAACCTTATACTGACTCAGCCAGGTATAGCTCTTATTGTCGCCAAACGAGGGATAATATTGTTCTATTCTGGCACTCATACTTAACGAGTGAATGGTATAAGACAAATTGAGCTGATCGTACAGGGAGGTTTGATCGCGCGGATCCACATCAGGAATATTTCCGAGCTGAAATTCAGCCATGTTCGAACCATTTAGTATACCTTGTGCATGCACTGTACCGGTGAAAAATGTACAAGTAAACAATATCAGAAAATGTTTATTCCATTTTCGTAAGCAGTTCTTCGATGTTTTTTTCAAGAATATTTTCATCTCCGTTTGTATAACCGAGGTGAGTAAACAATACCTTGCCTGAATCATCCAGTATAATAAGTGTCGGGAATCCTTCAATCATATAATTGGACAGCAATTGCTGATCGGTATCCAGGAGAACCGGGTAAGTAATACCAAGAGAAGATGCAAAGGGTCTTACTTTGGACAGATTGCGCGGACTATCCTCATTAATACCGATGAAACTGACGCCTTTATCAGCATATTTATCGGAAAGCTTTGACAATTGCGGAATTGAATTAACACAGGGATGACACCAGGTTGCCCAAAAATCGAGAACCGTGAGCTTGTCTCCTTTGATATCTCTGATCTTTACAGAGTTTCCTTCCGTATCGGTGAGCTCGATATTAAAGGCTGGCTGAGCGAATACAGAACCCTGAAATAGTAAAAGAAGCAATGCCAACATCAAAGAATTTCTCTTCATAATCCGAAATATTAAGTATTATCTTTATAACAGAACCAAATGCAGTTATGTTTAATTATTCAACCGACCTGTCTAATAATCTACAGGATAAAGAAAGTTAAAACAGATCACAGAAAGGTCACGAAAGAATAAAATTTTATGATGCTTGAAAGAGTTGGATTGAAATCCTATAAATTTCTGATTTTTGTCCTGCCTAATCTCAAAGTACCAGCAATAATAATGGTTAAACCAAATGAGGTCATAAATAATATCTTAACCTTCGGTGTATTAATGTTCTCAGTATTCACACCATTACTTTTGAAATTATTTTTAGCTGCTGTCTTTGGGTTATGCCCCCAGATATAACAGACTTATACAGTTGCAGAGCAACTTTTTGAACTTTGACAGTTGAAAGATTAAGTATTATTATATTATTTTATGTAAAATATATTTGACATTATGTATATTATTTTTATCTTTGTGTCTATAATATTTAACATTAAGTAAAAAATATCAGACAATGGAAGGAAAAATGTACACCAAAGAGAAACAGATACTGATCACTACAATCAGCTTCGTCGTAATACTCGGACTCTATTCCCTTTATATATATAGTAAATATATGGCAGGCAATCCGGAAATAATAAATGACTTTAAATTCTGGGGAAAGATTTTCCTATTCATGATACCGGCGTTGGTAATTGCACTGATCATTATCCATATTGTTTTTGCAATTATCAATAAAATTGTTACAAACGAAGATATCCCCACTCTTTCCGATGAAATGGACAAACTAATCGATTTAAAGGCCCTTCGAATTTCGCGTTGGGTATATTCAACGTGTTTTCTGCTGGCCATGGGTTCACAGGCCATCGGGATGCAACCCTGGGTGATGTTTGTGACACTGATCTCTTCCTGTTTTTTGGGAGGCATAGCTGAAGGTGTGGCTAAGATCTATTTTTACCGGAAAGGAGTCTGATATGAGTAAATGCCGAATAAGTAATAATATCCGGAGGCTGCGTTTCCATAATAATGAAATGACCCAACAGGAACTGGCCGATAAAACAGGTGTGACAAGACAAACGATGGTAGCTATAGAAAATGGAAAATACTCTCCGACCCTGGAACTGGCTTTCCGTATTGCCCGTGTCTTCAATATGCCGCTGGAAGAGGTATTTTCGTACGAACCCGAAAATGATCCGATTAAAAAATAGTATCGGACAGTGATGTACTTCGAACCAAACCTCTTCCGATATAGCGCAATAAATCACATTTCCCGTGGTGTATTGTAACTATTTGCATATTAAAATGTCATACACAAAAAAAAGATAAAATAAAACACTTGAATAACATGATACAATTCGGAGAAACCGTCAAAGGGTATTCCATACCTGTTTTAAATGAACGGGAGATAAGGGCATCAGCAGGAATACTGTTTGTTGTTATGTTTCTGTCTTTAATGCTGATCATCTTCCGGGAGAATTTTTTGCTGATAAAATATGTAATAACCTTTTTCCTGACTGACTTTATCATACGTGTTTTCATCAATCCCGGGTTTTCCCCTTCGTTAATACTGGGGCGCTTGATCGTTAGCCGCCAGAACCCCGAATACGTTGGCTCTGCCCAAAAAAAGTTTGCCTGGATAATAGGTATTGCATTAGCCGCCATTATGTTTTTTCTCATGGTAATAATAAATTCTTATAGTATAATCACAGGTATAATCTGTTTAACCTGTTTACTGTTTTTATTC
>CAYUAV010000551.1:0-3161 GCA_964442665.1 uncultured Bacteroidales bacterium | reverse complement strand
ACAGCCGTTAGTTACCAAAAACAACGGAATTATTTTTGAACAGGCCCGGTTATGTATTGAGTGTAAAAAAATTTACACAGAAGATTTGATACCCGAACAATTTGTCAATCCTGATACCGATCGTAAATTCTATCCGAAGAAAGACTATCACCGTATGTATATTGGAGAAATCATAACCTGCTATACCCTATGATATATGCGGATCAGGAAGTAAAAAGAGACTGTTTGAAAAGTCTTGGCAAACAACTTTCCAGACAATCTCTTCTGCAGTAGTATTTTAAACCGTATTATTGTTTAATTACCCTGAAACTATAACTTTTATCTTTATTCGTTATGCTGAGTATATATGACCCATCTATAAGATCAGAGGTTCTGATCCTGTTTATTCTTCCTGAAAGATAATATTCCCTGTACAGCTTTCCTCCCATGGAATAGACTTTAACTATCATCCCCTTTGTCAGGTCCGGTCCCGAAATGACCAAATAATCGCTGAATGGCACAGGATAAACACTTATCTCGATTTCGGAGTTGATATCAATAGCATTTCCCTGCTCAGCCAAAGTGGTAAAGTTGGCCGGATTGTTCTCTGCAGCATCAGTCGAATAAATTTCACTCCCCACATCACCTGAATACTCGAATACAATCACACGGTATTGAGTTTCCGGGGTTAATCCGGTAACCAAAACAGCGTTCCCGGTTCCGTTGTAAATACAATACCACCCCGACAGTGCGCTACCATCTCCAAAGACTGAGCTTGCCGTGTAGGTTGTACCATTCACAGGATTAATCGTTCCCGAACTTCCCTCTTTCATAAAAGTAACACGTTTTGCAGTAAAATCAGCCGAATAATCCATCGGAACAGCTGAAAAATATTCAACTCCTCCATTTGTAGCTACCCAAATATTGCCACTAAAATCCTTCTTAATATCGTTTACAAAAGGATTAATCAATCCCATACCCTCGCCCAGACCAGATCCACTCATCCAGAATATATCAACAGTATCAATTCCGGGGCTGAAAACAAGATCCGAAGCCTGAATGCATCCCGGGTATTTGAACCATCCGGTAGCAGTTTTTACTGAAATCCCCTGATCCGTTCCAAACCACACATTACCTGCATCATCTAATTCAATAGCAGTAACATTAGCACTTATTAATCCTGAATCGACAGGGTAATAGGTCCACCATTCCTTAGTCAGGTTTCCATTGTGCCGGTATGCTCCTTCAGGTGTACCAAACCATTGTATCGTATCGGAAATTTTAACAACATTCACTGTATTTGAACTGAGTGTCGTCCATTGCTCCGCATAGGCCGAAGCCCCTGTAAAACCATCGATAAGATCGAAATCATAACGCAACACTCCGGCACTATCTGTAGTAATAAAAATCATACTATCCTTATCATATGATCCCATAGATGACATGGTAAGTTCAGTAAGTGATTCCCATGTATGATTTTCAGAGAGGTACAATGCCGTATCGTACCAGTCGGAACCTCTGAATACGCTCAGACCAGCAGGTGTACCGGCCCATCGGTTATGGCGTATATCAACTCCTATAGCTGAAATATCGTTGCTAAGAATTTCACTGTTACCGGTAGTATATGTTGTGGCAGCTGTCACTCCATCAACATCAAAACCCATGACTGATAGTCCGCCTCCTGTTGCAGCCCAGATTTCATGTCCGTATTCAGTTCTTTCATATGCCAGATCCCGAATGTCATTATCCAATAAATGGTTATCCGTTGTAATTGAAGTCCAGTTTGAACCATCAAACCGGGATATGCCCATATCGGTACCGAACCATTTTATATCGAATGAGTCAACATATATGGACGTTACCGTTTCGCTCAGTAATTCACTGTTATCAGGGGTAATTTGAGTTCCCAGAAAAACTTTGTAAAGTTCAATTCCATCGCCTGTACCAAGATTCCGTGTATACTGCTTGTCGAATGCATTGTTCCAGTGTTCGTGGGTTCCCATGCTTGTTAAAACAGAACCGTCATCTTCCGGGTCGTAGTCTATGCCGGCCGGCCAGTTAGCGGGATCGGCGGCCTGGTGCAGGTAATCGTCGGTTCCGTTAAAATGCGGGAATGGGCCGCTATTGTCCGACCATGTTCCTCCTTCCTCAGGATGAAGCGTTTCCGACTGATCGGGACCGAATTCCTCATAAAGAAAATCGTAACCTACCGATTCAATGGCCACAGGATCCTGCGAGAGGAAAAGCGAAGAAGGCCAGTCATCGTTAAACGGAGTCATATGCCATTTAACCGGAGGATGACCCCAGTTCACTGAACCCCAGATACCATCGACCAGGTAAAGGACCGTTTTGCCTCCAAGATCTTCATGACCCATAATATCCACAAAACACCTGTAAACTCCGTAATCACCATTAATAACATCGGAAGTTTCCGGACAGGGAAGGGAATAATGTAAATGCCAGGCACCACCGGTGTATGCCCCAATGGAGCCAAAATGATTTTTACAACATAGTGATATTCCGGCCCGGTGATGTTTCTTGAACACGGGAATATTGATCAGGTAACTGGCATCCACATAGGCCTGCGGCACCTGGTCATCAAAACTTCCATCGCTCCCGTGAAACACCGGATCTGTGGTTGGTGTTGCATAGGTCAATCCCCCACCCGATCCCCAGTATATTACATTGGGAAATGCACTATGGCATTTTGAATACGTAGCCTGATTCATTGAACAATTCGGATCACCAATACTGATATCAGTTTCTGCAACTCCAATCACATTGACTAATTGATAAAGTATTGCATAGCAGATCTGCGGAGAAGTATTAATATTAGGATCCTGCGGATAATTATTGATCCCGTTCAGGTTTATTTTTATCGCTATTTTTTCACCTGAAGTATATCCAACATTACCCCTTCCATGATTTCTGTTGTAATAGTGAAAAACAGAATCCCAGGCTGCAGCATCTGAGGCAGTCCCGGTTAATCGCTGAATACCTGATGAAAGCATATCTGATACTAATTCCTGATCCGTGTTGGAATCCATATACCAGTAATCGCCCGATGCATTGGTGCAATTCTCGTCAGTAACATCAGGGTCATGTACCCAGACAACCCTGCCCGGATATATGCCTTTGCCAACACCAATAGGTTCGTTACCGGCCTGCGGTGGCTGAGGATC
>CAYUAV010000550.1:0-3173 GCA_964442665.1 uncultured Bacteroidales bacterium | reverse complement strand
AACAATAATTTTTTATATTTTCAACCTTTGATGAACCCGGATATCGGGATTCGGAACGTGCAACCATAATTTTCAATTTTTGTCGTTATTACTATGTAAAACCAAAAACAAACTGCAATGAAAAACCGGATAGTGGCATCGATGATACTCCTTTTTTGTGTGCTGGGTTTGAATGCACAACTCAGCTTTGGGATTCGTGGTGGTATAAATTCCAGTAATGTAAACCTCAAAGACTTTAGCGGTGATTACTACCAAATCGATTATGCACGTGGCGCCTTGGGTTTTCATATAGGGGGAATGGCCCAGATTAAATTAATGAGCGTTTTTATTCAACCTGAGCTTTTATTTACATCAATAAAAAATGATATATCTGTTGCCTCTTTTGATGACGTAGCTTTTTCCTGGAGGGAACCTGACTTTGGAGAACAACGATTTAATAAGATTGATATCCCCGTTATTGCCGGAGTAAAACTGGGTCCCCTGAAACTGCAGGCAGGTCCTGTTGCCACGATGATAATTAGCTCAAAAATAAAAGACCTTGATGCTTATGATATTAACCAGGAATTTTCGGGGGCAACCATAGGTTACCAGGCCGGTGTGGGACTTGAACTGGCCAATTTGCTGGTGGATGTCAAGTATGAGGGAAACCTGAGTAAGCTTGGCGATGGTGTAAAAATAGCCGGGTCCTCCTATAGTTTCGACACCAGGATGAGTCAGTGGATACTCAGTGTGGGATTTCTTTTTGGCAGGTAGTGATTATAGTAAATTGATTTATTGGTTAATTAAATAAAATAGTTATGAGCTACCTGTGCAAAAAATGATATAATTTGTTAAGCAACCATAATTAATGATTTTTCATCTTGGTTAAAATTCAAAGAGATGAAAATAATATTCATGTTAACAACCATTTTATTATCAGGAATTGCACTTCTTTTTTACACATCGTGTTCAAAACAAGAGGCTCATTGTCCAAAGACCGGTACAGTAATAGGACAGGATTACTCTCTATGCCTGTGTTGCGGGGGGTGGTTTGTTGATTACGGAGGTGAGACCCTGCGGTTCTATAGCATTCCTGATGAAAATACACTTCTGGAATGGGCTGACAAATATGGATACCCGGTGCATATTGAGTTTGATTTTATCGATTCGGAAGGCGCGTGTTCCAACTTTCACAAAACAATGACATGCATGAAAATCAGGAAGCATAACGATTGTACGCTCTCCGGCCATATAATCGATTACAGGAGCGAAGAGTGTTTATGCTGTCCGGGCTGGATTATTGTAACCGGTACCGATACTATAAAGGCTGAAGTACTTCCTAACGATCCTTACGTTCATGAAATTTTTAACGGATTACCCATTACCATCCGGTTCGATTATGAGAATACTGAGGGTACCTGCGAAGCAGTTTATAAAAAGATTACCTGTATTGAAATAATTGATTATTGATATCAATAGAAATTAGTAAATAAATTTCCCTGACAGGATTTTGATATTCTTTCCGGATAGTTTTAGGAAATGTCACCGGAACATCATATTAAAAACTGAATTATGAACAGGAAATGTATAATGATTTTTACAATTCTTTGCTGTTGCCAGGTGCTTTTCAGTCAGACAGAATTTGCTCCGGTAGGAGCTGAGTGGTATTATCAAATACATTTCGGATTTAGTCCTTATTTCGGATATAATCATTTCACTATTGTTAAAGACACTGTCTTTTTAGAAACGGAATGCAGAAAAGCAATGGTCGAAAGAATAAATCCTGATGGAGAAAAATACGATGAATTCAGTTTTTTTCTTTATGATGATGATGGGAAATTATTTATTTCATATAGAGGCAATTTTGAACTTCTTTATGATTTTAATCTAAATGTAGGTGATACACTCAAATCCATTATACCATTTGAATATATAGGTTTAAACACTCCTGATATTCTATATACAGAACAAAAGGTAGATTCTATCCAAACAATTGAAATCTCAGGTTTTAACCTTAAAAGATTGTATTTAAGTACTTTTAGTAATTCATATTTTTACAGTCAAATAACTGAAAGACTTGGTGGTAACGATTATTTTTTTCCATATAATTATGGCATTTTGGCGGATATCGAAGAACCAAGTTTCAGATGCTATCATGATTCAGAAATTGATATTGTATTAGGACCATGTGATTCAACAAACAATAGCTCGTTATCAGCAGAGACCGTTAAAGAACCGGATGTTAGTATTGATATTACTCAATTTCCCATGTATTTACAGCTTATCGTGAAAACACCTAAAAATATACCTATCCGGACAGAGATCGATAATTTACTTGGGATACCTGTTTATTCGAAAAAAATTACGCTTATAGAAGGAGTTCAGTTCATAAATACGGAAAATCTCAACACCGGTATATATTTCCTGAGACTATATGATACCGATACATTAGTAAGGATTTATAAATTTTTTAAATTTTAAATATTTGGTTTTTACACATCATACTGACGCACTTAAATGAACACTCCTCAAATTGACAGCAACAAATTCAAATATAAACCTGTCTGAGCGACTGATGAACATAACAAAATCAAAGGTGAAGAACATATAACCGGACCTTACGCAGGCAAAATCGGGCATATACGTGACAGAACCAAAGATGAAGTTGATAAAACCAGGTAAAAACCTGACAGAGCGGCAGATATTCCATTCCTGATTTTTCATTACTTTTACTTTTATCATTGAGTTTCGAACTTCAAACTTCTAACATAGCATGTGCTACACCATCGAAATAAACCTTACCCGTGAACAGCTTGAGAAACGATTCAATGCGCAACTTGATAAACATTTACCTTACAGGAAACAGAACCGTGTTTCGGCATTTTCACTGCCCGAATGTCCTGTAATTTGTTCCGGTGAACCTGAAAAAATACAGTTATACCGGTGGGGACTAATTCCGTTCTGGAGCCGTAATGAAAAGTTTGCCAGGGATATTCGGATGAAAACATTTAATGCAAAGGCTGAAACCCTTATGGAAAAACCCTCATTTCGTCACCTGATTAAGGCTAAAAAATGCCTTGTTTTAACAAACGGTTTCTTTGAGTGGCAGGCACGAGGAAAGGACAAACAACCCTTTTTTATTCATGTTAAAGATGCTGAGGCCCTTGCACTGGCCGGATTATTTGATCGATGGC
>CAYUAV010000549.1:0-3176 GCA_964442665.1 uncultured Bacteroidales bacterium | reverse complement strand
CCATCCTTCAAGGAACATAACCTTTTCTTCCGCTTCTTTTCGGGTGCTGAGAATAACATTATTGAAATTCAGATCGGCACTTAATTTTACCTTTGTTTCCTTTAGTAACTGAAGATACCGGGCAGCAAATTCATCATACAGGGCTTCAGTTTTTTCAAGAATATTTTCGATTTCCCGGATTGAATTGTTTGTTTCCAATAACGACTTTTCAGGGAGTTTAATGTTTTCCGCATCAATTTCGATGGTACTATCCGATTTTTCAATAACAACAAAATATATTTGCCCGCTCAATTCATTAATACGGATTATGGTATGTGTTTTCTCCCATTCGGGATTGTAATTCCTTCCTGCGCAAATAAAAAACTCAATCCTGTATCCCGCTTCCTTAAGCTTATTGACAGTATCCCAGCTGAAATCACCCCATGGCTCAACCTGTGATCTTTCTTTTTTACGTTGTGCCAGATCGTGCTGATAGGATTCCTGATCGGTCTGAAGTTTCCTGAGTTCCTCTAATATTTTTAGTCCGTTTTTTTCCTTCTTATCGGGTTCGGGGTTAACTATCCGTTTCGAGAGAAATTTTATAGCATTGCTGAGTTCATTTATATGCTGATACTGTATCCGCGTTTCCTCATCCTGAATTTCTCCCGATTCTTTTTCAATTACATGCAATACACCCAGTTCCTGAATTCCTTTAAGAAACTCGATATATTCCTTATGATATACCAGGAATGAATATTTCCTCATCGGTACTATCATGCTGCGGCCTCCTCTTGCTGACGGGTTTTTACTATTTTTTGTGCCGATTTTGAAAGGTTATCCTCGTCTTCCATAAATCGTTTTATTTTTCGTATTGCATCCTCGTAACCGGGGATCTGAACCTTTTCAAACAGATTCACTTTTTGAGTGGTTTTTTTCCGGGCATGATCGAGCATTTCCACTTTTCGTGCAAATACTTCACGGTGTATGGCAAGGTCAACCATTTTTTTAACGATTGCAATCCCTTCAAGAAACCACTTTGGCTGGTTGAATACGCTAAATTCTTTGGTATAGTAATCGATTCCTTCTAATACCGGAGTTTTTACACCGGCTATTTTTTTAACTCCAAGCCTTACATCCTCAATGCTCACTAAACTCGTATCAAATTCTCCCCATAATTCTACCATATTCTCATAGGATTTGATGGCCTTATTCAATTCTTCATCATACTTTTTGGTTTCGTCTTTGGCCTTTTTTACTTCAACCCTCAATGCAGATTCCTTATTCTTAATAGTAGGTAATGCACGCACTCTTACCTTTAGCTGTTTTTCCAGACTTTGCAGTGAGGTTTTATTATATTGAAATTTTATAGCCATACGTTTCGAAGGTTAAACTTAAAAATGATAAACTAACTTTTTACCCAATGCTTATCGAGAAATTCCTGTTTGATACCAACTTCTTCAGGTTTAAAATGTTTACCAAAAAGCTTCCAGGCGGTATCAAGCATTTCGTCGATATCGATGTTCACATCTATGGCTAATAGTTTTTCAGAATACTCCTTTGCGTATTCCAAACTCCGCTGATCATAATCTGTCAGATCAAATCCATTTTCAAGTTTGGTTTTGGCATTGGCAGCGTCGGCATATAAACGTACGGCTGCATTCATCACCTGGGGATGATCGGCACGGGTTTTTATACCGATAACAAGCTGTTTTAATCGAGAAAGACTCCGGAACGGGTCGACAATTACTTTTCCGATATCCGTATCGCGTCTCAGGAAAAGCTGTCCTTCGGTGATGTAACCTGTATTATCAGGAATGGCATGTGTTATATCGCCACCCGATAGTGTCGTTACAGCAATAATGGTAATTGATCCACCCGACGGGAACTGTACCGCTTTTTCATAGATCTTTGCCAGGTCAGAATAAAGTGAACCGGGCATACTGTCTTTTGACGGAATCTGATCCATACGGTTTGATACAATACTTAGTGCATCGGCAAAAAGAGTCATGTCGGTTAGTAGTACCAGTACGGTTTCATTCTTATCGACTGCAAAATATTCGGCAGCAGTAAGGGCCATTTCTGGGACCAGCAACCGTTCAACAGGTGGATCGCTGGTTGTATTTACGAAACTAATGATACGATCAAGGGCTCCTGCATTACCGAATACATTTTTATAGAAAAGGTAATCGTCGTTTGTGAGGCCCATACCTCCCAAGATGATCTTATCCGTCTTTGCACGCAGGGCAACCATAGCCATTACCTGGTTGAAAGGTTGGTCAGGATCGGCGAAGAAAGGGATTTTTTGTCCGGATACCAGGGTATTGTTCAGATCGATTCCGGCTATACCGGTGGCAATAAGTTCCGAAGGCTGTTTTCTTCGCACCGGATTCACCGATGGGCCTCCAATTTCACGTTCTTCTCCTTCGATAGAAGGTCCGCCATCGATAGGTTCTCCGAAAGCATTAAAAAAGCGGCCTGCCAAATCGTCGCTAACTTTAAGTGTTGGTGATTTTCCCAGAAAGGTGACCTCGGCGTTGGTAGGAATACCTTCGGTACCTCCAAATACCTGTAATGTAACCGTGTCGCCAATAATTTTAACAACCTGTGCAAGCTTGCCATGTATCAATGCCAGTTCATCGTAACCTATGCCTGAAGCCTTTAATGAGCAGGTTGCTTTGGTAATCTGAGAAATTTTAGTATATATCTTCTGAAAAGCTATTGATTTCATGTATTCTTTCTTTTTCGTTTCCAGTTAAACTATTGATGAGACAACCTGTCTTTCCTTAAGAACTTCTTCAAGTTCACGACTGAATTTATTGAATTTCTCCGATTCGAATTCTGAATAATTCATCTGCTTGTATAGGTTTATAATCCGTTTGAAGTACCCATCGATCTCGGTGAATGAATCGAAGTTAAAATCGGAATCACAAACATCAAGTACATGTTCCAGCATATATTGCTGGCGCTCGATGGGTGTTGATTGATCGACCTTATCGAATGCATCCTGCTGCAGGATAACAAAGTCGATTATTTCCGATTTCCAGAAGGTTATGTGATAGTCGATGGGCACACCGTCGTCGCCGAGAATATTTATCTGCTCATACACTTCTTTACATCTTTGCAGAATGGTTTTTGCGTGATTAACCAGTTTAATCCAATAACCGGATATTTTATATTCGACATATTCACTTAATTAA
>CAYUAV010000548.1:0-3178 GCA_964442665.1 uncultured Bacteroidales bacterium | reverse complement strand
ATTTGTTTTATTTCAGCAAATGCCAATGAGGATGCCGACCAATTCGCCTATGAAGTATATGATTACTCAGATAATTATGGCTTTACCCTTTCGTATAAATTAAATGATATAGGTGATATTGATTATTCTGATCAATTAATATTAGGAGATTTTAATGGTGATGGCAGCCTTGAGCCCATAATTATTAAAGATGATTATGGTGAAACTCGAAATCTGGACTATACTAGTTTAGCCCCTGATTTTATACCATTCAATCACAATCAGGTAATAACCGCAAACTTTGACAATGACCGTAAAAGGGATTTATATGTTGTTGGGGGAGGTTCATTAAGTGTTTATGAAGCAGAAAAGAGTAGTGAGGATCATTATACATTTACGCTTATTGGATCAATCAATGTTAATGTTTACTCATCATTAGAAATTCAAGCCGGAGATTATAATGGTGATGGATTAACAGATTTATTAGTCTTTAATACCAGTACCGGAAATTGGGATATGTATTGTCCGGACGGAAAGGATGGTTTTGTTCTACAGAACAGTTCATTTACTCAGGCTTTAAATTCAGTTTCAGAGGTCAGATCTCCGGTTGAACTGGATTACTTCACATGGGACGATAAAATTGCTGATCAGAATTCTAACCATATCCAATATGATCCCAGTGCAAACAAGTGCGTCTATCTGGTTAGCGATTTCAATTTGGATGGGAAATCAGATGTTCTTAAAATATCACGTATCGTTTGCAGTAGCATAGATTGGGACCCAGAAGGCTCTCCAGATGATTTTGCAATCGACTACTTTGTAAATATCTATTATTCCAATGGCACAAGTTTTTCTGATACAAGAATAGATGGCCCTTTATTTCTTTATGAAGAACCCGGAGAATACCCAACTCAACTGAGGGAAAATAATCTTTTCGGGTATATTCACCTGGTTCAGTATTGGGATTATAATCAATCTTTGTTCCAGGTAACGGATATTAACAGCGATGGATTTCCCGAAATGTTCTATAGTAACAAAACTGCTGTTCCCTACCTAAATCTTTATGACCCAAACGAGGATTATCATTTTACAACTGTTGTACAATTCAATTCCGATAACGGGGATAATAAGGTTTCCAACATTATCAATGGCATGGATGTTACAACATCATTTGACTATGAAAATTTGGTGGCTTATAGCGGTTACACCCAGGGGGACCGGTACCTGTCAGAAGGCATTTTTTCAAAAGAAATCCCGTTAAATTTGGTGAGCAAAATTACTCTAAACAGGGTACACGATAATCCTGATTATATCTCGGAAACAGAGATTGGTTATAATTCAGCAATTATATCCCACCGACGGGGATTCCTGGGATTCAAATCCATAACAAAAGACGATGCAATAACAGGGGTAAAGGTAACCAACGAAAATACACTTAATTTGGATGCCTGTATAAATATACCCTACAGGACCTTACAATATAAAAACGGTTATCTGCTAAGCGAAACAACAAGTTCAATGTCGTATAATGCAGTAAGCGGAACAAGTGCATTCACCTTATTGCCCGAATCGACAAGTAAAATAAATCATTTAACGAATACTGAAATACAAACTGATTTCACCTTCACCGTAAGCAATGGGAATCTTACTGATCAAATGACCTATTATGATACTGAAGGATATATTCTTAAACATTATAGCGACTTCACAACAACCGGTAAACCCAGAAACAAAACGGTATACCGGTTCCAAAATGGTTTGTTTACTACTAACGAAAATTACACCTATGATGAATACGGTAATGTGCTTACCCATACCGATAACGATGGTATTGTAACTACCTATACCCATGAAACCAACCATACCAATGTTCAAAGCATTACGGAATCAGGGTTAAATACGGTAACCGTTTTTTCGTATGACGACAGCAAACGTTTTGTCACGCAAAAACAGGTTAATTATACGGATGGTACGGTCCGTACCAGCTTATTCAGGTATGATGATGAGGGCAGGTTGCTTAGGAATGCTGACCCCGATGGCTTAGTCAGTGCCTATCAATATGACGATTTCGGGAACCTGCTGGTAAAGCTCTTTCCCAATGGCCGGCGTGAAGCCTACAGCTATGGATGGGTAGAAAATGGCAATTACGATTGGTTTACAGCAACGGATGACGATATAGGAAACATTTCGGAAGTGCACTACGATAAGACAAACCGAAAAACATTTGAAACGGCAACACCGGCCAACGGACAGGAAGTTACCTTAAATTACTATTATAACAATGACGGGACGCAGGACTATATTGAATCTTCAGTTAATGGCATTACTTCCTATACTTACGAATCGAGAGGAAGAATCCAGTCTGTTACATCTATGGGAAGAACTGTGAATTATTCATATAACGGTAAAATTATCACTACAACAATTAATGGGGTGAGCAACTCAAAAACAATGAATGCTTTCGGTCAACTTTCCCATGTAATGGATGGTGGTGGCACCATTGATTATACCTATCATCCAAGTGGGCAACCGTTAACCATTAGCAGCAACGGGACAACCGTGACCATGGAATATTACCCTGACGGACGCCAGGAAAAACTAACCGATCCTGATGCAGGTGAAACAACCTATGAATACGATGATCTGGGGCGCCTGTGGAAACAAACCGATGCAAACGGTAACCTTACCACATTACACTATGATGAATTAGGCCGTATGTATGAAAAAATCATTACTTCCGGTGAGAATTCACGGATTATTTCCTATGAATTCGATCCCTTGCATGTAAGCAGGATTACAGCAATAACCGATGATGAATCGGATATTACTACGGCCTATGAATACGATAACCTGGGGCAGGTTATATCAAAAACGGAAACCATTGATCAACAGGATTATTCTTTTGAATATGAATACGATATCGATGGAAACCTCGTGGAGCTTGTTTACCCCGATGGTTTTTCGGTGAACTACGAATATAATGGTGCATTCTTACAAGCAGTAGACGACGGACAGACAAGTACTACCTTATTTAATAATTTTACATACAATGCCCGTGGACAGGTTACGGGATATTCCCTGGGCAACGGGAATACACTGGTAAATACCTATGCCGCATACGGCTATATTGATAACACAACTTTTGGCCCCGCATTGAACAGGATCCGATACACTTATGATTTCAATCCGGCTACACAAA
>CAYUAV010000547.1:0-3178 GCA_964442665.1 uncultured Bacteroidales bacterium | reverse complement strand
AAAGGTTACTGATTACTATATCGATCATTTTTAGTTCTGTAGAACTTTTTTCGGAAAGCATTCCCGATTCGTTATTCCTGTTTGCCGAAAAACAATATTCGACTGGTAATTACGATCTGGCAATTAAGGAATTCTTAAGGATCAGCTACTTTCAGAATCAGACCAATCCTGTTATTCAAATGAAACTTGCCGATTGTTATTATCAGAAAGGTAACTGGAATACAGCAAGGCAATATTATGATCAGGTTTACAGATTATCGGCACAGGAAAATATACTTACACAGGCAAAATTGAAAAAAATCTCATCCCTTATTTTGGAAACAAATTATAATCAGGCTCTCATCGATTTGTTTGCTATACATGATACGCTTTATCAGAAACATCATGTCGAGATAGATGTTCTGTTTGCGATTTGTTACTTTGGTCTGGAAGATTTTAAAAAATCTGAAGATTACTTTATCCTCGCTGTTGGCGATAACCTCCTTGCACAGCATAAAATTGATTCCATCTTCGGGGTAAAAAAGATGTTCAGAAAGCCCAATCCGGGTTTTGCCTATGCTCTGAGTATGGTCATTCCGGGATTGGGACAGATTTATAGTGGCGATGTACCTGAAGGTTTGAATTCATTTTTACTTACCGGGGCATTTCTGGTTTTAGGTCTGGTAGTCACCTATGAATATAGCCTGATTGATGCTATTGTTGCGGTTTTACCCTGGTACCAGCGTTACTATATGGGAGGTTTGAATAATACCTGGAAGGTAGCCACAAACAAACGTCAAAGCCGGAGAAGCATTGCTTATAAACAGATCCTTGATATTGTTCGTGAAAATAATAAGTAGATTTAGTATATGTTAATCAGGAAATAAACCGGACAAAATCTTATCAGGCTTTAATTTTTTTCTCAATTTCTCTTAGCATAATTTTAGTAGTTTCTTTCAGGTTGAACCTGCTTTTCCAGTGATCGTGACAGCGGGCATAGTGGTCATCAACACTGTCGGGCCACGAATCGGCAATTTCCTGACGGAAATCGGGTTTATAGGATATCCTAAAATCGGGAATGTATTTTCGGATCTCACCTGCAATTTCGGACGGTGTAGTATTAAATCCGGTAATGTTATATCCGATATGGAACTGTATTTCATTTTCGGGGGCTTCCATCAGGGCAACAGTTGCATCAATGGCATCGGGCATAAACATCATGGGCAGGCATGTATTGGCATTCAGAAAGCATTCGTATTTTTTATCCTGTACAGCGCCATAGAAAATTTCAACAGCATAATCTGTAGTGCCTCCTCCTGGCTCGGTCTTATAACTTATAAGGCCCGGGTAACGCAAACTTCTTACATCGACCCCATATTTCCGGAAGTAATATTCGCACCACCGTTCACCTGCTAACTTGCTGATTCCATATACGGTTGTTGGTTCCATAATGGTAAGCTGCGGGGTATTTGTCTGGGGTGTCGAAGGTCCGAAAACTGCAATTGAACTTGGCCAGAAAACTCTGTTTACTTCCTCAACAAGCTTGGCAATTTCCAGCACATTCATAAGGCTGTTCATATTGATCTGCCATGCCTGAACAGGAAGTTTTTCGGCATTTCCTGAAAGTACGGCGGCAAGATGATAGATCTGAGTAATTTTGTGGCGGATAACAAAATGGATAAGATGCTTATCGTCCATTACGTCGAGTAACTGAAAAGGCCCCTCTTCCTTAATTTCAGGAGAGGCATCTTTAACATCGGTGGCAAATACATGATTACTGCCGTATAATTTTCTCAGTACTACTGTCAGTTCACTGCCAATTTGACCCGCTGCGCCAATAATGAGGATGTTTTCCATAATCGATGCTATATTTCATGCGAAATTTACGACTTATCAGAATACTATCGAATGATATTTTTCAGGAGGATGCTGCAACTCTGAAATCTTCAGCTTGTGAATTTATAGTAAGCATTTTATTGAGAGTAAAGTTATAAAGTCTGAACCCGTCAATTGTGTTATCTTTGAAACCAAAATAAAGAATTTATGTCATCCAGAGTTCGTGTCCGATTTGCTCCCAGTCCAACAGGACCACTTCATATCGGTGGTGTAAAAACAGCCCTTCTCAATTACCTTTTTGCAAAAAAGCATCATGGCGACTTTATTTTGCGAATTGAAGACACCGATCAGTCACGTTTTGTGCCGGGAGCAGAAGAATATATTAATGAATCCCTGGAATGGCTCGGATTAGTACCTGACGAAGGTGTCAGACAGGGAGGGGAATTTAGGCCTTACCGGCAGTCGGAGCGAAAGGAAATATACCGGGATTATGCCGATCAGCTTATTGCTTCCGGATGGGCATATTACGCTTTCGATACACCGAATGAACTTGAAAAATTACGTAACGATTTCGAAGCTGAAAATAGAACTTTCTCATACGATTCACAGATTAGAAACCGGCTGAATAATTCGCTGGTAATAGGTATAGGGAAGGCTAACAGGAAGATATCATCCGGTGAACCCTATGTTATACGTTTTTTAATGCCCGAAAATGTCGAAGTTCATGCTACTGATATTATCCGCGGTGATATCCGGTTCAATACTTCAACCCTTGATGATAAGGTTATATTCAAATCGGATGGCTTGCCAACCTATCATCTGGCTAATGTTGTCGATGACCACTTAATGAAAATTACACATGTGATCCGGGGCGAAGAATGGTTGCCCTCATTACCCTTGCATATTATGCTTTACAAGGCTTTTGGATGGGATAATGAAATGCCGCAGTTTGCACACCAATCACTAATTCTGAAACCCAGCGGACAGGGCAAGCTAAGCAAACGTGATGGTGATAAATTCGGTTTTCCGGTTTTTCCGCTGGAATGGCATGCACCAAACGGAGAAGTATCTTCAGGATACCGCGAATCGGGATATTTTCCGGAAGCCGTAGTGAATATACTGGCCATGCTGGGTTGGAATCCGGGTACGGAACAGGAAATATTTACCATGGATGAACTCATTGAAGCGATTTCACTGGAGCGGGTGACTAAAGCCGGTGCCCGATTCGATCCTGAAAAAGCCCGATGGTTCAATCAGCAACATTTGCAGCGTAAGTCCAATAAGGAACTTGCACAATTGTTCAATAAGATCTTAATGCAAAAAGGGATTCACAGCGATTTATCTTATACCGAGAAAGTAGTTG
>CAYUAV010000546.1:0-3180 GCA_964442665.1 uncultured Bacteroidales bacterium | reverse complement strand
CTGGAAACTGTACCAATTACTACCTTCTCTGAACAGTTCAAACCGGTCCATATGTCTGCGCCAATATACGCGTGAATCGAATACTGTTTTTTTACCGCTCCTGAAATCCAGTGCAATAAGATAAAGCTGATTTTCTTCAAACTGATCCGGGTATCTGGGCGTATAGAATTCATTGGCACCAAATGCCCTGTCACTGTATCCTACCTGCAAATCATAAGAATTTCCATTATTTTCGGCTTCTGCCTGAAAATAAATACCATTTTTTCTGAAATCGGTATTCCGGGTATAACCTGAAGAAAAAGCATTATTGTAATGTAACAGATTTTTTACCTTATTGGAAGATACATTGAGTGTCAATGAGCCTGAAAAAAAATCGTATTCGCCTGCTGAAGATGAGATTATAAAATAATTGGTATCGGAAATGTCGGTTATAAAATTGATCGCTCCGGAAAAAGCATTGGAACCGTACAGGCGTGAACCCGTTCCGTTTAATATTTCAATCCTTTTGATAGCATCGGTCTCGACAGGCAGGTTCAGACTAAGATGACCGGTTTGCGGATCGGAAATGTTGATACCATTTAATAAAATAAGACTATGATCGAACGACCCGCCACGAATACTTACATCTGTCTGAATACCAACTTTCCCCCGCTGACGTATATCAATATTACCGGCAAAACGCAGTAAATCATCAATACTTTGTGAGGGCGCAGACTCTATATCGGTTAAAGTAGTAACAGAAAGGAATTGCGATAATTCATCCGAAATCACAGGATTCTTTGTTCCAATAACTTCAACTTCTTCTAAATCGATTATTTTCTCGGTTGTAACGGTATCGTTCTGTGCATATATTTTGTAAGGAGATACAATTAAAGAATAAACAGCAATTAAACTACTGATATGGATAACTTTATGAAGTGAAAAGAAAACTGCAAATTTCTTTCGGGTGAATTTTCGGAAAAAAAGTTTCTTCTGATGAATAGAAATTTTTGGTTTCATATATGGCATGATATCGATTAAACAACTGTAAAGATATGTATTTTCAGTAATTGCAAATACTAGTAAATAACGTTATTGACCTCAAGAAACAATCCAGTATTAAAACATTATGATTAAAAAAAGAAGGGAACATATTGTAATTATTAGTATTTAAAGGTATTTTAGACTTTGATATAAATAAATAATTATTATTTTTGTCCTTTAACCTGTATTAACAACTACATAAAAATTAAGAACATGAAAAAACTTAGTTTTCTTTTTGTTGCCTTAGCATTCGTTGGTTTCATCACATTATCTTCATGCAAAAGCACCACTCAACCCGCAGAAGAAGCTACTGAAGAAGTAACTGAACAACCTGCCGAAGAACCTGCACCAGCTGCAGTTGATACTACAGCCGCTGCTGAAGACATGGGTGGTGAAGACATGAGTGAATAATTGGTTTTGAGACTAAACCTAAACTAAAAAAAGGTACTTAAGCAGGAATTACTCCTGCTTTTTTTTTGACATTACATGAAAATTCACTGCATACGACATGAATCCTTTGAAGGATTAGCTTACATTGAAGAATGGATTACCAGGAAGAAACATAGCCTGAGTTCTACTCATGTATATGAAAATCAACTATTCCCGAAAAAGATCGATTTTGAATTGCTTATTGTCATGGGAGGAACAGCCAGTGTATATGACGAATCAACCAATAAATGGCTCGCAGCAGAAAAGCAATTTATATCGGAAGTCATTGAAAAGAAAATAAAAATCCTGGGTATATGCCTTGGGGCACAAATCGTAGCCAGCGTTTTGGGAGCCAGGGTTTATCGCGCCCCTTTTCGTGAAATTGGATGGTTTCCCATAAAATTCAGTCCGGAACTGTTAAGTAAAATGAAATTCCTGCCTCCTGAAATAACAACCTTTCACTGGCATGCCGATACTTACGATCTTCCTCCCGGAACATTGAATCTGGCATCTTCAGTTTGTACGCCGAATCAGGGTTTTATTAAAGGCAAACAGATTATAGGACTTCAATTTCATCCGGAAATGAATAAGAGAAGCATCCAAAAATTATTATCGGCAGTTGGAGATAATCTTTGTGCCGATCGATTTGTTCAGACAGAAAATGAAATAAGGAATGCTGAAAATTATTATAAACAGAATCATAAGCTGATGGAAGACATCCTGGAGTATTTGTGTTCTTATATAATAAATAATTTTATATAGCCTCAACTTCTGCGGGATATTTCAACCCAATCGATGAACGAATTTTATCAAGTGTAGAAATAAGTCGGAGAGATTTTTCCAGGGAAAAAATATCGGATTCCATTTTACCATTTTCCAAACACCTCATCACTTCATCAGCTTCATACTGATAACCATAACCCGGTTCATCGAATTCATGATGTATTTTTTCCTTATCATCCGGTATTATATCGAGACTGGTAGGTATATGCCAGTATCTGTTCAGGCGAAGAATCCCTTTTGAACCGTGAACGATAGCTTCGGTTCTGCCATTGGAGACGATAGAACTGAAAAGTACTGAAAGTATATTCTTCTCATGTGCGAACAACAGGGAACAACTGGTATCGATACCTGTTTTATCGAAAGAAGCCAATGCTTTAATATCCTGGGGCGATTCGGCCAGTTCAAGTGCCAGAAAAACAGGATAGATACCAATATCCAGTAACGAGCCCCCGCCAAGCAGAGGATTAAACAACCGTCCATTTTTATCGTAGGGAGCATTAAAGCAAAAATCGGATTCAATCAGCCGTATCTCCCCTATTTCTCCTTCCGAGATGATTTGCAGGCATTTTTTAAACGAGGGGATAAACCGGGTCCAGAGAGCCTCCATAAAAAATACACCATTTTTTCTGGCAGTATCGACCATAACCTTATACTGTCCGGTATTCATTGCCACTGGTTTTTCGCATAATACTGCTTTCCCGTTTTCCATACAAAGCAAAGAATCGCGGTAATGACGGACATGCGGGGTTGCTACGTAGATAATATCCAGCTTCGGATCGGAGACCAATTCCTCATAAGAACCATAATATTTCTCGGCCCCAAACTGACTTCCAAATTCCCTCGCCCGATCGATACTCCTTGAGCCGACAGCATACAATTTTGCCTGTGGTAGCAGTTTTAAATCGCTGGCAAACTTGTGGGCAATACTTCCCGGTCCCAATATTC
>CAYUAV010000545.1:0-3186 GCA_964442665.1 uncultured Bacteroidales bacterium | reverse complement strand
AATTCAGGTGCCGGAGGATTATGTGATGTGCGAATGGCATTACAGCCCATCGCTTGTAAAATTTCCAGTTGTCGTTCCAATGCCCGTACATTCACCGCTGCCCCCAGACAACCCAGATCATGATGATTACAAACACCTTTGATTTTGACTGGTTGACCGTTCAGAAAAAAACCGCTGTCTCTATCGAACTCGAAATACCGGATCCCAAAGTTTGTTGTCAGTTCATCTTCCATAATTTTAAGCCCCTTTACCTGGGTAAATACTTTATAAATCGATGGAGTTTTAACTGACCATAATTCAGGTTTGGGAACATCAATTTTCTGGGTGATTAGAAGTGTTTCGGAGGCATGAATGAGTGTATCGGTAGTAACCAAACCTACTTTATGCCCTTTGGGATCAATAACATAGTTAATCAATGCAATAACTTCTTTTTTATCCGAAGCATTCTGGATTGAAGTAGATATTTCAACGCTGGCAGATTTCCTGGTTACCTCCGGAGTTTTAATACTAATGCCCCAGTGTCCGACATGAGTGGGCTCGGTTTTGATAAGCCACACATTCCTGAATATTCCCGAACCCGAATACCATCGGGAATTAGGCTGTAATGAATTATCAACCCTTACTGCTATAATATTTGCCGAATCGCCAAAATGCAGGTAGGGAGTCAGATCGTAACGAAAGGAAATATAACCATATGGCCTCCTACCCAGAAAATGCCCGTTTATCCATACCCTGCTGTCCATGTATACCCCGTCAAAATCGATGAAAACCATCTTGTTGGTCTCTTTTTCAGGAAGATAAAAGGTTTTCCGGTACCAGCCTATTCCTCCGGGAAGTGCACCTCCGCCCGGCGTTGCCGGATTTTCAATACTGAAATCACCTTCAATACTCCAATCATGGGGTAAATTAAGTACCCGCCATGAAGAATCGTTCAATCCCGGATCTTCGGCACCCTGAATTTCACCCAGGTGAAATTTCCATTTTTCACCAAAATCAGAGCGGGTTCTAGGAGATTCGACACTGCAGGAATTAATGATCCAGAAACTTGTAAATATTATCAAAAAAAGGGATAGCAGTCTGTTCATATTATTTTAGTTTTTAATTCTTTTTAAAAATATGCCAATTCAAACAAAATAAAAACCATCGTTTGTTACAATGTTGTCATTACTTTGTTTTCTGATGCTTTAAAAGACAAATTCATGTTTTGTGTTTAAGTGTACAATAACCTATAGCGTTCTTTAATACAACCCGATAATTTTCACATAAACGAAATTAGTCTAAAACCCTGTGTTCCGGAAGATTTTGAAAAAATCTGTTTTTGGCTTTTTCTTTCTGATATTCCGGTGTTCCGTAAGATTTTTAAAAATGAAGAATACAGTGATAAAATTCCGATATCCGAAGAATTCAGGATCGATTTTCCTGACTTTTTCTTCAATGATTCTGAACAAATGAAAGGTCACTGTTACATAATACTGCTTAACACTACCAAAGACATAGGTCGTATATACTATACAAGTTATCATGTTCTCCCGGATATAGTGAACCGGATATCGATTTGTGTAACGGCATTTATACCGGTAAAGGATTTGGGCCTATTGCAATACAACATTCAACAAATCATCTTTTCAATGTCAGATACCATACTCTCTTCACGCGCCCTTCGAGAATAAACGTTCATGTCGTTCCTGCTTTTATAAGAGCCGGTTTAAATAAAAATATGCCGGAATATACCAATTACTTCTAAAAAATTCATTGATTTATAAAAGAATGGAGACCGGTGCTGTGAAAATAATGTATTCATGGTTATCGACAAAAATGCCCGGATCAATTATTAAAAATCAACACCGTGAGTGAAGTATTTTAAAATTTAAGATACGGAACTAGAGTTTCTTATCTGAATTACTTATTTTTAAACCAGCAATCTTCATAGCCCTAATTTAAATCTATATTCACTATGCCCGAAAGTAATAATCCTAAGAAACCTGCTTCAAAAGCCAGTACTTCTTCTCCACCCTCAACCGGAACTGCATCTCTGGGTGGTGGTTCAGCAGCAGTAAAGAGCCCCGTAAAACGGAAAT
The DNA here is from genome assembly GCA_964442665.1 of uncultured Bacteroidales bacterium. Lineage (GTDB taxonomy): Bacteria > Bacteroidota > Bacteroidia > Bacteroidales > UBA10428 > UBA10428. Next base: position 1,108 of record CAYUAV010000545.1, on the reverse strand, counting down.
CATCGACAAAACGACGGACACACACAAGCAATTCAACTGCCACCGGAAAAACCGTTACCAGTTCTGCCCCCGGTACTGTTAAAAAAAGACCTGTCAGGAATCGAACTACACCACCGGTAAGGAAATCAGCGGTCAGCAGAGCAAAATCTCAGACTAACCCGGTTACGAAGGATACAAAAGCTTCTGCAGCAAGTGTATCAAAAAAACCTGCTGGAAAAAAGAGTAAAGTTGCCACGGTGAAAAAAAGTATTATCGAAAAAACTCGGGCAATTAATAAAGAAAAAAAATTAGCCCGGAAGAAACTTAAGAAATCCAAGGCAAAAGTTGCCCGTATTGAAAAAGACATTAAAAAGGCGAAAAAGAATAAAGCCGGGAAAAAGAAAATTAAAAATCTGAAGGGAAAATTAACCAGGGCTTTTAAAAAACTCAAAGCCCGTAAAAAAGAATCAAAGAAAATTTCCAAAAAAGCAAAAAAGTAAAGACCATAAACTAAAAAAGGCATCCCGTAAGATGCCTTTTTAATTTATCATTATCCCAGATAAGTTTTCAGAAGTTTGCTTTTTGCTCGTTGCCGTAAATGTTTGATGGCTTTTTCTTTAATTTGTCGCGTCCGTTCACGTGATATTCCTATAGAATCACCTATTTCTTCGAGCGACATTTGCTTGCATCCGATGCCATAAAACCTTCTTATTACCTTACTTTCCTTATCCGGAAGTGTATTGAGTGTTCTTTCTATCTCTAATTTCAGCGATTCCTCCATAAGGAAACCGTCTGTATCCGGTGAATCGGGATTGCTTAAGACATCCAGTAAGCTATTATCTTCGCCATCCTGAAATGGTGCATCAACTGAAAGATGTCTGCCCTGAAGTTCCAGTGTACTGGCAATTTTATCTTCCGGTAAATCAAGCATCTCAGCTACCTCATCGGGTGAGGGTTCCCTTTCATGCTCCTGTTCGAGCTGTGTAAATGCCCTGTTAATCTTATTTAATGCTCCTATTTTATTTAAAGGAAGTCGTACTATTCTCGACTGCTCGGCCAGCGCCTGCAGAATACATTGACGAATCCACCATACTGCATATGATATGAATTTGAAACCTTTTGTTTCATC
>CAYUAV010000544.1:0-3192 GCA_964442665.1 uncultured Bacteroidales bacterium | reverse complement strand
CTCTTCCATCCAGCAGAGTGATTTTTGTTTTGATGTAGTTACATATGATAATAATCGTATTATAGAATATTTTATATGTCTATATTGTATTTTAATAATCCGGAAAGCGTACCAGAACTTTATTCTATTACAATATAGATTACCAGAATGATCATTTTTTTTCATAATTTATAGAGAATATTTGGACAATTTTGTGTTATAAGACAAGACGATACATTTTATTAAAATATAAGATAATTACTAATGCCTATAAAAAAGCTTAACAGTATCTTCAGACCAAAACGAATTGCTTTGATTGGTGTATCAAACGATCCGAAAAGTGTGGGGGGAATTACTCTCAAAAATCTTGTCGGAGGTGGTTTTAGTGGTGTGGTATACCCGATAAATCCGAAAAGAGAAGCAGTATTGGGAATACCTTGTTTTCCCGATGTTAAAAGTCTTCCTAAAACGCCGGATCTGGCAGTCATAATGACTTCGGCCAACATAGTGCCGCAACTTGTGCGAGAATGTGGTGAGGCCAGAATTTATGGTATTATTATAATGTCAGCCGGATTTAAAGAATCAGGTGAGGAAGGCAGAAAGCTCGAGCAACAAATCAAAGAAGAAAAAGCCAAATTCCCCGATATGCGAATAATCGGTCCCAACTGTTTAGGGATCATCGTTCCCGGCCTGAATATGAATGTAAGCTTTGCTAACGGTATGCCCAATATGGGACATGTTGCCTTTATTTCACAATCGGGTGCTTTGTGTACATCCCTTTTAGACTGGGCCTTTGAGAATAATGTCGGATTTTCCTACTTCGTATCGATAGGTAATTCAGTCGATGTCAATTTCGGTGACCTGATAGATTATTTTGGACAGGATCCGACAACCAAGTCGATCGTATTATACGTTGAATCACTGGGAAATGCGCGTGCATTCATGTCGGCGGCCCGGGCATTTGCACGAAAAAAACCTATCATAGTATATAAATCGGGTCGATTCCCCGAATCGGCTGCTGCAGCTGCTTCGCATACCGGCGCCATGGCTTCGGAAGATTCGATCTACGATGCCGTATTCAGGAGAGCAGGTATTGCACGGGTTTACAATTTCGGTGATCTATTTGATTTTACCGATCTTATCGGTCGAAAACGAGCCCCAAAGGGTTCGAACCTTGCTATCGTAACAAATGCAGGCGGTCCGGGAGTTATGGCAACCGATTCGCTTATTGCTTTTGGAGGTAAACTTGTTAAGCTGTCGGATACCACCATGCAGAAATTAAATGATTACCTTCCTCCTTTCTGGTCTCACGGAAATCCGGTCGATGTATTGGGAGACGCCACTCCCGAACGTTTTGCCAAAGCTACTGAAATTGTGCTTGAGGATGAAAATGTTGATGCAGTGCTTGTACTGCTTACCCCGCAAGCTATGACAGAGCCAACAGAAACGGCCGAAGCTATTACTGTCCTTGTAGGTAAAACATCCAAAACAATTATGGCTGCCTGGCTTGGTGGTGCAAGTATGCGTAAGGGTATGACCGTATATAATAATGCCGGCGTTGCAGCCTACAACACACCTGAGCAGGCAATACTGGCGTTCATGACTCTCTCCAATTACTCAAAAAACCTTGAAAACCTTTATGAAACACCAAAAGAAATTCCCGTTTCCTTCAGTTATGACCGGGAGGAATTGAGAAAAAAATATCTGAATACCATTTTTCCGAAAGCAAGAATACTAAACGAAGATGATTCAAAACTTCTGATAAATGACTATGGTATTACCACAACACATCCTGAAGTGGCCGCCAACGAAAATGAAGCGGTTAAGATCGCCGAAAGAAAGGGATATCCTGTAGTTCTGAAAATCTATTCAGCCGATATAACCCATAAATCGGATGCAGGAGGTGTTGCGCTTAATATCCGGGATTCAGAAATGGTGAAAGCATCTTTCAGGAATATGATCAAATCAGTATCGGAGAAACTTCCCAAGGCAAAAATTGAGGGTGTTACTGTTCAAAAGATGATCTCATCGAAGGATGCTGTCGAGCTGATTCTCGGTATTAAAAAAGATCCTGTTTTTGGTACGGTTATGCTGGTCGGTATGGGAGGAACTACAGCCGAATTATTCAAAGACAGGCGACTGGAGTTTCCACCGTTGAATGAACATCTTGCCCGGCAAATGTTACAATCACTTCAAATATATCCGCTTCTTACCGGATACAGGGGGAGCAAACCAAAAAATATTGATAAACTGATAGAAGTTATCATCCGGTTGTCCTATCTCGCTGCCGATTATCCCGAAATTGAAGAATTGGATATTAATCCTATACTGGTAAATCCTGACGACGTAATAGCGCTCGATGCGCGAATTGTTGTTGACCAGGATATGCTTGGAAAAAACGTAAAGGATTATTCTCACCTGCTGTTACGACCGTATCCGGAAAGCCTGGTGGCTAATGCCAAGCTGAGTGACGGGGCAAACGTGTTACTCAGACCCATTAAACCCGAGGATGAACCCATGTGGCTTGAGTTACTGGCCAGCTGTTCCAAAGAGTCGATATATCTTCGATTCCGATATGATTTCTATTTTGATTCACATGAAGTAGCCTCTCAGTTTTGTTTTATCGATTACGATCGCGAAATTGCGATTGTTGCTGAAATTGAGGAAGAAGGGAAAAGAAAACTGATCGGAGTTGGCCGGTTAATTGCCGATCCTGACGTCGAGGTAATGGAATACGCAATCCTGATAACCGATAAATGGCAACAGAAAGATCTCGGATATATTATTACCGAATTTTGTATGAATATCGCTAAAAACAGAGGGATAAAACGTCTTGTGGCCGAGACTACCAAAAACAACAAACCTATGATTTCTGTCTTCCGCAAACTGGAGTTTAAGATTCAATTTAACGAAGATACGACTGTATCGGTTCATAAATTTCTTATCGACGATGCACAATAATGAAAAGTTAATTCAACTGCCTCTTCCAAAATAAAACCAGTTTTATTTGCTTTCAACGGTTATTTTTTAACTATCAGGAAGCTCTGATTTAGGAATAATGAATTCAGAAGATATTGGAAAAACCGCGGAACTGATTCGAAATGCAAAATATGCCGTTGCTTTCACAGGCGCCGGAATTTCTGTTGAAAGCGGAATTCCTGCATTCAGAGGCGATAACGGTATCTGGAATACCTATCATCCCATTTTTCTGGA
>CAYUAV010000543.1:0-3192 GCA_964442665.1 uncultured Bacteroidales bacterium | reverse complement strand
AGCCGTATCAATATGCCTGTAACCTGCCTCAAGCGCCCAATGCACGGCATCGATCGTTTCTTTTCCTTCAGCTGATTCAAAAACACCTAATCCAAAATAGGGCATTTCAACACCATTCCATAAAGTAAACGTTCCGTAAATATCAGAAATCTTCATATTTTAGTCAATCTGCTTAATACTTGTAACAATAATTTGTAATCAGAGTTTACGAAATATAGTCATTTCTCAAAAATATGTATAAATGGAACAGCGCGACTACCTGCTCAGGCAAATCGAACTCATGACACAAACACTTGTAACGCTTATCAGGCGATTACTGGGCCTAAAAGATATTACAGAAGAAGAAATTCAGCAATCAACTGACGAAGTCCTGAAAGAGCAACTCGATATTTCGATTACACAAGTCATGGAAGCTGAGCCCAACGAAATTATTGATCTGCTGTTAAAACATAAAAGCATTAATAAATCGAATATCGACCTGATCGCCGATATACTGTTCATAAATGCCAAAGCCAAACACCATGCAAATCAAAAAATAAACCTGCTTGAAAGAGCCCTGAAATTATATGAATGGATCGATAGTACAGGAAATACTTTTTCAATAGAGCGACATCAGAAAATGAATGAGATCCGATTGATGATTGAAGATGAATCGGAATAAAGTCGTTGAATAATGAGAAAAGAAGCATCGATATATCCGGATATTTTTAAAACTCACATTGAAATTTTGACAGGCTCAACACTAAACTCATGTACCCGTCTGTTGGAAATATGTGAGTTGCGTTATATCAAGAAAAATCAAGTATTTTTAAAAGAAGGTCAGGTTTATAAAAAAGAGATCTTCTTGGCAGAAGGCGTATTCAGGGTCTATCTTCAGGATAATAGCGGTGAGAACATTAACATATCGTTTTATAGCAGTCCACAGGTTGTTGCTCCCTACTTTACAAGAAACATTACCGATGAACATCTTATAAATTTTCAGGCTATTACTGATTGCATCCTATTAGTTTTTGATGCACAAAAATTCAATAATCTGATACGAAAATATTATGATATAAGGGAGTTTGCCTATAATGTTTTAGAAAAAGAATTAAAGTTTAAAGCCAGAAAAGAAAAATGTTTTGTGAGCCGGCCAGCTTCCGATCGATTACAGTTTTTCAGGGATAGTTATCCCGGATTAGAAAATAAAATCCCTCAGCACCATATTGCTTCATTTATTGGTATACCCCCTGCCTCATTAAGCCGGTTGCGAAGAAAACCGCACTGATAATTTTTTAACATTTGTTAAAAATTTGCACAGATTTATCTACCATTTTTGTATAGTATAATCGAATAGTTTTATGGTCAACAAATACTTTGTATTCATTTCGAACATTCTTATTTTTAAAATTATAATGGCACAAACTGATATCACTACATACCTCGAAAAAAAAATAATAGGTAGGGAGACACCCGGATTCCAATATATTATTGCAGACACATGCGGAATAATTCATGAGTATTATGGTGGATATGCCAACATTGAGAGCAAAACTCCGATTACTTCCGAAACGGAATTCAAAATGTACTCAGCCACAAAAACCTTTACAGCACTGGCAATAATGCAGCTTATTGATTCAGGTAAACTTTCTTTGGATGATGATGCAGGTCTTATATTAGATCTGTCTTTCCCAAGACCGATAACTGTACGTCAACTATTAAGTCATACAGCAGGAGTAACATCAACTCCGTTGATTACGGAAATTCATCCATCAATCGATCACGAACAGTTTGATATCGAAGAAAATGCAAAGCGATTGATGGATAAGTACCAGGATCTGAAATTTACTCCCGGTAAAAAGAAAAAGTATTCAAATTTTGGATATCTACTGCTGGGTGAGGTAATTGAGAAAATAAGTAAGAAATCCTATACCAGTTATGTTACAGAGTATATTTTTGAACGTATTGGTAACAACTACTCATACGGTTTTAAATTTACGGATAAGACTGCAAAGGCATACCAGAAAACACATTCTGTTATGCATGTGCTTTACGGATTAATTGGCAATACTAAAACGTATTACGATAAAAAAGTGAACGGATTTATGGGCTATAAAGACCTGTACTTAAATGCATACAGCTATGGAGGAGCATTTACAAATGCAAAGAGTTTAGTTCACTATGGGCAAATGCTTCTGAAAGATAATAGTATTCTTCTCTCTAACGAACTTAAAGAATTGCTGTTCACTGAACAGAAACTGAATAACGGTAAGCCATCAGGACATACCTTAGGCTGGTTTATCAAGAACAAAGGCGGTATTAAATATTACTCACATCCCGGGGGTGGCGGAGGTTTTTCCTGTGAAATAAGAATATATCCCGAATATGGAATTGTCAGTGTTTTTATGATGAACACGACACAGTTATTTTCGCATTTGAAATTACTTGATAAACTAGACAGGTATTTTTTACCGCAAACAAAATAGAATTATACCCCGTAATTTTTTTCAAAAAAAAGGGCACCTGGATGCCCTTCTTATTTCATATCTAATCGAATTTACTCTTTGACTATTCTAAATATCGAAGGTTGATTATCAACATTTACTTTTATTAAATATATACCCTTATCATAATCCTGCAAATCAAGTTCAATCGTACGCAATAATCCGCCATACGTCTTTTTCCCGATAAGTTGTCCCCGTAAATCTAATATTTCAATTTCAACTTTATTGTATTCATGAAATAAGTCTATAAAAACATTTTCTCTTGTTGGATTGGGATAAATGTTGAAGTCATTTGTTGTCCAATCCAGCGAAGCGTCAATTACTATCGAATAACAATCGGAAGTATCAGAACAATTATTATCAGTGATAATTACAGCATAGTTGCCACTTTCTGTTGCCGTAAATGATTGATTAATTTCACCATTAATTATCGAATAATTATTATCACAATCTACCCACTGGTATTCCAGTCCTTCGCTTACAGCAGTTAATAAGGCTCCATCCTGAATAACTGTGACATCAATTGAAGTTACGAACACATTAGTTGTGATAATGCTATCGCATCCCGGAATGCTTGTCAGATAACTTTCATGTGACATTGATGTGGTGATATTGTTTTCTATAGTTCCATCAGGGAAGGTATAACTTTCGCCACTGCAAACCGCTGCAGATTCTGACAGGTTGTATACAGGATTCACACTTACCGTGG
>CAYUAV010000542.1:0-3195 GCA_964442665.1 uncultured Bacteroidales bacterium | reverse complement strand
TCCCGAAGAAGGGCTGCAACCGGTTGATGGTACCGATGAACACATTCCTCTAGCTTCTGATTATGGTATGCATGAAAGGGTTATCAATAATTCCACGGTAAGTCCAATTATCACGGAATCGCTTCTCGACCTGCCCATTGTTTCAATTGTCAGTGATATTGATAATTTTTTTTCAAAAAGCACTCATCCTGATACGGGAGGTATTTATATGTATATGGGGGCACCCGACGGACCGACACGCGATTTGCAGTATCACTTGGGGCATGGATGGATACGTCCGGCTTCAGTAGAATATTTTAACTCGCAAGATGGATCAGTTGATTTTCAGGCAAATTGCGGAATTGAAATTCATGGTGGGGCTAGTCGTACGCCATGGAAAACCGCAAAACATTCTTTCAAACTCGGATTCAAGTCGGAGTATGGGCCTTCGAAACTCAAACAAAATATTTTTGGGGAAGGAACACCCGATCAGTTCGATTGGCTGATACTAAGGGGAGGCTTTGCATTAAGATACGGCCAACAACTATACGATCCCTGGGCAAAATCGACCTTCAGGGATATGGGATAGTATGCAGCTTTTAGCCAATTTGTGCACGTGTATCTTAACGGTCAGTATTGGGGGATCTGTAATTTATATGAACGAATGGATGAGAATTGTATGAGAGATCATTTTGGAGGCAATGATGAAGAGTATGATATAATTAAGGATTACTATGAAGTAGGAGCCGGCGACACGATTGCATGGGCAAATCTTGTAGCTATGGTACAAGACAATATCGCAGATACGGTTAACTATCAAAGATTATTAGGTAATAATCCTGACGGAACGCCCAACAATTTATATGAAAAAATGATAGATGTTGAAAATCTGATTGATTATATGCTCATGAATTTTTATGCCGGAAATACCGACTGGGATTTTCATAATTGGGTAGCAGCACGCAGGAGGGTGAACTCGGAAGGTTTCAGGTTCTTACCCTGGGATAACGAATACATTCTTCAGAGCCCTTCTGATTATAATGTAATGGTAAACAATGAGAACAGACCGAGCGGCATATTTAATGATTTATTGGAAAACAGCCAGTTCAGGGATCTTTTTATTCGTCGTGTTAACAAGCATTTTTTTGAGGGGGGAGCATTAACTCCGCAACCGTGTTTCGACAGATATGTAATGTGGAAAGAAATTATTTATACAGCCATTGTGAGCGAATCTTCCCGATGGAATTCAGAAAGCCAACCAAAAGGAGACATATGGGAGAAAAGTTATCATACTTTTATACTCATATTTTCCTGTACGGACTGAGATTGTATTTAATCAACTTATATCAAAAGGAATGTACCCTGTAATTGAATCTCCTGTACTTAATGCTGAAAGCGGGTATCTTCCGGAAGATTTTCAATTATTTATAAATCCGCCATCGGGAGGCGACATACTTTATACATTTGATGGCTCCGATCCGGGATTTGCATTTGGAGATATGTCCGGTTCAGTTATTATTTATGATGGTAATGCCTTACCATTGTTAACAGATACAATATATATACGAGCCAGAGTTAAAGGCGATGGACTTTGGTCGAAGTTAGTATCCAGACAGTTTATCATTGGAGAGGACCCTGCAACTGGTATACACAATCTAACGGAAATCGGAGATATATATTTTCAAAGCTATCCGAATCCTGCTAAGGATTATGTGCAAATAAGATTTTCATTGCCTCATCTTTCTTCTGTTAGCCTGAATATCTATAATCTGATGGGGGAGCATATAGTAACCCTGAACAACGGAACAATGCAGGCGGGTAAGTATAGTGTGAATTGGAATACAGTCCATATTCCTCCCGGCAATTACATCTGTTTTCTGGATAATCTGAGCGAAGCCAAAAGATATCGGATAAGGATTGTAATAGAATAACCTGGTCATCCTGTTTTACTTTTATGGGAGAAGAAAGGAATTTTCAGTAGTAAGACAGTGTTTTTTCACAATAATTATTTCAGATCATATTGAACAATCAATTGCGTCGAACGAAATTTCCGGGATGTTGGGGAAACAATATATTCGGTTGCACCGCTGTTTCTGAGCATGGTCACTCTCCAACCATTAAAATCTGGTAAACTTTAGATATATCGTGGAATATATGTATAGCTGTGAAAAGCCTGACGCCATAATGTATGGTGATAAAAACTTCCCCTTTGGTGTAGTTTTTTCAGATATAATCGACGCCCTATGTTATGAAAAATTCAGCTCATACTGCAAGAAGAATGAAAAAGAAGAAAGTTTTATGTTTCATAAAAAAAGCCCCTAAGTGAATACTTAGAGGCTTAATTAAAAGAATATTTTTAAGACTAATTCCTTCTTCCCAGTAACATTAACAGAAAATAAAGGAATGTTGCCAGCGAAGCCAGCGCTGCTACTACATAAGTATAAGCGGCCCATTTCAAAGCATCCTTTGCCTGGGAATGATTACTATAATTTGTAATTCCTGAGGTATTCAGCCAGACAAGTGCCCGCCGGCTGGCATCAATTTCAACCGGAAGTGTTACAAAAGCAAAGAGCGTAAAAATTCCGTACGCGATAACAAATATGGTCAATGCCAGATCAGGAGGTAAAATCTGTCCGGCAAACAAGGTACCGAATATCATTAAGCCGAATACAAAGTTCAGAACCTGGGCACTGACACTTTGTAACGGAACCAGTGCAGTACGCAGTTTAAGGGGAGCATATGCCATAGCATGCTGAATCGCATGGCCGCATTCATGAGCCGCAACCGCAGCTGATGAAACGTTTTGTCCGTAATATACATTGCGGCTCAAAGCAACTGTTTTTGTTACCGGATTATAGTTATCTGATAGTTGTCCCTGAGTTGCCACAACCCGTACATCATTTATTCCGCTATCGTGAAGCATTTTCTCCGCGACATCTTTCCCACTCAAACCATAATTAATAGGGATCTTTGAGTATCTCCTGAACCTCGATTTTAGCTGATTTCCCACCAGCATACTAAAAATCGCGAATACGGCAATAATTACAATATATCCTATTCCAATCATAATATTTTATTATTAAGAATTCAAAAATGATATAACAAAATGTCTACCAATCAGGTTTTCGACCGAAAATATGTCATTGTGACAGGTCGTTGAATATTAAGAACCTGTTTAAATTTTTAATGCTAAAATCGAATGTTGGATAAATCCTG
>CAYUAV010000541.1:0-3202 GCA_964442665.1 uncultured Bacteroidales bacterium | reverse complement strand
CTGGGCAAACCTGTCATCAAGATAAGTGCCGGGTATCCACTCATAATGTGTACCACCATATGCAATTAATGTTACTTCTTCACCGAAACAAATTTTTGCTCCGGGATCATTAGTACCTGAAACAATACTTTTAGCTTCTACAGTGGCATAATCTGAAAAATACCCGTAATTACCTCCATTGGTTCTTCCTCCATGCAATGTGCCAAGATGGAATATATTTTTTGTATTCTTCAAGATATTCGATGAATAGGGCTCACAGTTGTTAAAAGGAACCTGCGCAGCCCACCATACCGTACCGGGAATTTGAGTAAATAAAGGCCCAATGCTAATACCCCAACCCGGAATTTCCACTCCGTCGTCAAACAATTGAAAGGCAAAACGGGCAGAATCATTCGGATCATCTTCCCTTACTAAAATGTTTAATAGAAAATCTTTTCCATAGTAGGGTGTGGGATTTGGTGTTGCACCTCTCGAAAAGCCAACTTCAAATGAACCAGTGCATAGAGAAATGGTGGGAAGTATAGCACCACCGATTTCGCACCTTGTATCATTTGGTGGGGGGAGCACTTGTCCAGTTCCAGTAACATGAAAAACATAAATAGGTTTTGCAGGGTCATCGGAATGAACGTAAGAATTATGGTACATCTCATGTTTCACCTGCTGCCCACTTGATAAGCCATTATAATTAGTAACTCCGCTTGTAACCAAATCGGTAACCTGAACATTGGTTCCATTCTGAGTAGCCAATATATAAATATGGTCATATCCACATGATAAATTGCCTTTCATGATAATATAATCCTGACCAATAAGGGGTTTATGGGTAAAGGCGCTATCGTTCCTGATGGCTTCTATTGGAACTGTCTGGTCCCCAATCAGATCATAACAACCGCCTCCGTCCTGGTGTACGGAATCGTCGCTTAATGTAACGGCAATTCTTTTCCCAGGTGTAACAACATGTAATCTGGTACCTTCAAGTTTTCGATTTGGAGTTTGATGGAATATGTAATTACCAAATCCGTCAACTTCGCCGGCTACCAATGAAATGGATTCACCCTGATGAAGCGTTACTAAAAACGGAGTTGACCCCCAACCCAGAACCTCATCAGTCGGGTATACCATAATTTCGGTTGTGCCGGGGTCAACCGCTACAATATCGATGGCCGAGCGTGCTTCTTCCAGTTCTCTTGCCGGATTGTTGGTCATGTTATTATTGTTTTGATCCGTTTGGAAACTGCAGAAAAAATCGCTGCCTAAAGCATTTGATCCTTTTAGGGCAAAAATATCGGTATTATTAACCTCCTCGACCTCATAGTAAGCTGTTACAAAGTTCGTAGCCCTGATTCGTAAGCCCTTCTTCAGGACTGTTTGTGGATTGGTAGGGTGAATACGGTTCTCAACAAGTTTTCGCATGGCTGCATTGGCGGGATCGCAAACCTGGTTACCCCATAAAAGAATACGCTGTGTTGTTTGGGGGGGTATTGTATCAATAATGGTTACAAAGCCTGAAGGATTAAGGGTCGGATGATAAACATTGGCAGGCTGATCAACAGTAACAATTGTTTCATAATTATCGAAATTGGTAATATTGATACTTGCCGGTGAAGCACCACACTGGTTATTATTATGCATTGTTGCATCGCAATTACATGTCCCTTCAGCACTGTGTAAAACGGATACAGCAGGAGCAACAAACCAGAATTCTTTGTCCATTTGAGCATTACCTGTTGTTATACTGATAAAGAAAATCAGGATAGTTATGAAAGTCTTACCCTGCTTTATGTATTTGATTGGATGTGCCATATGATAATTACTTTAACAATCATGTTTTTGTACGTTTTTTTTTTGATAAAGTTTGAAAATCATTTGATTAAAGAGCGGTATTTTACATGGAACAGTTTAAAACTTTTTTAATTTAAAATCGTATCCTTTCTTAACTTTCATCTACATTATTTTATTTACGTTATGAAGAATGGCTATATTAATATTTTAAAGGTAATATTTATATTACCGTTAATCTGCATTTTATCAACAACTATTCATGGTCAGCAATATTTTTATGAAGATTTTGAAGACGGAATACTTCCTGAGGGTTGGGATGAACAAACCCTTTATGGTAATGTTTCCTGGAGGTATGAAAATGGTGGAGCTGAAGATCCCTTTTCTTACGAAAGATTTCCAGCCGCTGCTAAAAGCGGAGCATTCAATGCCTTATTTCAAGTTGATATATATACTTACAGGACCATGTTAATCACATGCCCGATCGATATGAGCAGTGCTTATAAACCTGAACTTAATTTCTGGCATGCACAGGATGAATACGGCCCGAGTGATTTTGACAAACTTAAAGTTCATGCCAGAAAATCAAGTAGTGATCCCTGGATTTTGCTAGGATCTTTCATGGATTTAACACCATTATGGACTATGCGTTCAGTATTTTTACCCGACTCATTGTTAACTTCCACATTTTACCTGGGATTTGAAGGGATCAGCGATTGGGGAAGAGGTGTTTGTATTGATAGTATAACCATTACCGAAAGAGGGATTGTACCAAAACAGGTCAAAGAATATGAAATATTTAATGCTTCAAACAATTTAGTGCCTTCAGGGGCAAAGGATAAACCCCTTATCGGAATTCAAATAGATGTATTCGGAAACACAGGTGATTTAATACTTAATAGTCTGTCTCTTATTGAAAAGATAGCTGATATTAATGATATTGAACCCAATGGAATCCAACTATTCCATACTACCCTACCTTATTTTTCAACTGTAACACCCATTGAAACCGGAGTTAATGCCACTTCACCGAATATTATCTTTTCCGATCTTGACTTTACTCTACCTTACGGCGAGTCCTATATATGGGTCACAGCAGATGTAAAATCGACTGCCGCACATAATGATACACTCGATGTAGCGGTATTGGCAAATTCAATAAACGTTGAACTTGATACCACAGGATTTCCATGGAGTGAAGATCTATATATCGAAGATGATTCCATAGTATTTATTGTTAATGAAGAAATTAATAAATCTGCGATAAACTATGTATTCCCTTCCGAAACCACTTCACCGTCAGGATATCGCTTAATAAAAGAAGCTATCATGCTTGATAATTATGAAGGTGCTGCTGAGTGGGACCTGCAAGGTGACTTCCAGATAAACAGTCCTGCCGGAAAAGGTGGATATGAAGGAGGTA
>CAYUAV010000540.1:0-3212 GCA_964442665.1 uncultured Bacteroidales bacterium | reverse complement strand
TGAACTCATCGGCGTTATAGTTATTATTCCGGGCCAGAAACTCGTTGATAACCATTGAAGTAATGGCGCCGGTAAAGGGCGGAATACCCGGCGAACCTCCCGAAGAATAGCTTTCGCGCCAGTTATTCCCCAGGTTATTATCGAGCTCATTATCGATGAGTTCTATGGAACGATCTCCTTCAGGTTGAGGCCAGGGCAGAGTATTTAAATAAGTAACGGAATCAATCGTCATTCCTCCCGGATCTTTCAGAATAATGGTATCGGATATATTATTCAGATCTCCCGATGTCCATTGATATGTCAGAATGTTACCCGAACTGTAAAGTGATTCGTCAGAAGCAATGACCATATATTGCATGGGGCCAATAGAGCTTGATTCGGGAAAAGTATAAGTAATGGCTCCCGATAGTGTATAGTTACTCAGATCGATAACCGTTGCATGTTTCGGATTGTATAGTTCAATAAATTCATAACTGTCACCCGGTTCCGGATCATAATAAATTTCGGTGATCATTAATTCCTCTTCGGGCACAAAAACAGCTTCAAGAACGGTATTTTCGGCAAGTGTCAGGTTTATATTCTCAAGAAGTGTGTCGGGCGAGTCAATTCCTGACCATTTAAGGAATTTGTAACCTTCGTTTGCTGATGCCGAAACTTCAAGAGGAATATCATCGAAGAAAATGCCTGCTGAATCGAAGGGAACTTCAACTCCCCGGATGAAGATCTTTCCTGCTGAAGTGTCGGTTGTTATCGGCGTTAATTCAAATGTGCCACTCAGCCCGAACCGATCTGTGATGAACTGTCGCATATAATCGGGCCTGTAACGCGCAAAATATCGCATGGTATCAACATTTTGTTCCCATTCTTCGACCGTTGTGAAATGATACCCATAAGGATTGAAACCAACGACGACTCCCCCGTATCGTTCGATCTGATAAGGAATCTCATTCTGAATTTCATTATGCATGCTGTCAATGATGCCCAGCACTCTTGGCGATTTGTATGTTGTGTTCAGGTGTACAGCAAAAGTTTGTATAAAGTTGTTCCGGAAAGTTTCGTTACGGAGTATGGAAATAAATTTTTCAGAAGACCAGGGCCTGAGGAATGGCCAGCCGCCCCCTCCATAATTCACCGAAGCAAATTCCATTGTGTTCGACGAGGGCAGTGTTCCGTACTGATCGGTATAGCTATAATCGCCCTGGCCGAAGCTGATTTCGGTATCGTACAGTATCCATCGCCATTTGGCATAATTTTCTTTCTCCCTCCAGTATTTGGAGTTTAATGCCATATCGATATTGGCAATATATATCTGGGTCATCTTGTAATTCAGGTACTCTTCAATATCCATAATCCTTCCTAATTCATCCCAGAGAATAGTATCCGATAAATTGTTATAAGCCATTAATCCTCTGAGTTCGATGTATTTTTCATCATCGCCGTATACAAGAGTCTGATCGTCCTGCAGCATATCTATATTATCAGGATCGATATTGTGGTTAGCTTCCAGGTAATGTTCGTTCACTTTTTCCTTCAGGCTGATGATACCATAGAACTCGCCATTTATATAGAGTATTCCGTGTCTGGAAGCCTGAGCATCCATATCCATCCGTCCCCTTCCTATTTCCTGGCACAGGTCATCTCTGAAATAGGTTAACGACCAGTCGTTACCTGAGTTTCGCATTACAAATGATTTATACTGCTCATGGGGCCTGGTATCAAAAAACCTGTAATTAAAACTGTTTGAACCGTATTCGTTCCGTGCGATTGCAGCCAGCGATTTCTGTGCCATCAGGCGGGTACTATGGCCAAAAAGCGATATGCCGGCAAGCTGGTTAAAGACATTATTTCCGTCAGGTTCGTAAAGTTCAACAGTAGCCGGGATTTCCCATTCATTCTGAATATTATTATCATTCAGTAAACCTGCATCATTGCTCCATAAATAATATGGGTCGCATGATATGGAAACTACCGGCAGCCGGTCGGCTTCATCGAAAGCCAGGAAATGTTCGTCGATAAAATAGGTGTAACCCAGACTGGTACCAGGTAAATAGTTATCGGCAAATACTTTTGCCTTGAGCACAAAAGTTGAATCGCTTGATACCGCAGAAGTGTAAAGGGCACTCGATTCGTCAGGCTCACTGCCATCAATGGTATAGCGGATTTCGGCGCCTGCCAGCCCGGTGGTTAATTCAACACTCTGTGAGCCTGAATAGAACCCGCCCGGAAGAGAGAATTGCGGAGGAGGTGCAATGCCTTCAATATTATCAGAGATATTTGAAAGTCCGGGAGTCGGCTGTGTGAAAAATTCAAAATGAGTATATCCATCGGGAAACCGACCATATGAAATATCAGTAAGCTGCGGTCCGTATGTCAGTGAATCGACATAACTCGTATCGCCACCCGAAACTTTTACAATTGCAAGCCATTCACCCTCGCGGTTAAGCTTAAAGTTGGTATGAGTGTTTCCCTGTTCTTTATTTTCGTCGGCAAACAATATCAGAAAATCGTGAGCATCCAGACTACCAATTTCGGAGAGGTCAAATTTTACCCGATTATTCATCTTATCAGTAATAAAATAATTTAACAGGCTGATTTCTTGGGTATTTGTATTATATATCTCGATCCAATCGTCGAACTCTCCGAACTCGTCCCGGAGAATGCTGCTATTCGATGCCATGAACTCATTGATTACCAGCTGAGCATTCACCAGAAACGAAAATAAAATGCAAGCTGCCACTACAATAAGTTTTTTCATAAGAGCTTATTATTAATGAAATATAGCATTACCTATTGATACTATATAATTCTGCAAGTTGACCGACACTATTAATGTTTTCTCATTACATAGTGTTTCAGTTTGAATATTTTTCTGATATGATCCTTTTCAGGAGAAACTAACAGTCATGAATGTTATAGTAAAGACGCATAAACAGAGAATAACCCTTAAATAAAGATCACAGTAAACCGTAATTTATGCCGGTTTAATCACCTTATTTACAGCTACCGATTTTAAAAAAATAAAAGAACTATAGTTCTCCCATCCTTAGCTTCCAAACTATGGTCGATGGAGGCATTATCAACAGGATGAAATCCGATCTTATTTGAATCAGAAAGAAACCCTGATCCCCAGATTAATTCCCAAACTGCTAAAAGGCATCTGTTGTTTCAAATCCTTATCCGGTTCCGAATCGGGTGGCGGATTGAAATAATTA
>CAYUAV010000539.1:0-3217 GCA_964442665.1 uncultured Bacteroidales bacterium | reverse complement strand
TTTATGTAAATGTGCACCTTCGGCAGTTACAATAATATCCTTTCCAACTAATGCTGTAGCATCTTTAATAACTATTTGATCGAATCCGCCCTGCTTCACCCCAGAAAGGTTCGCATTCAATTCCACCAAACGAATGTCGCCAGCTTCGTACATTTTGTAAACCCGCCTGTCATCGTCAAAAAACAGTGAGCCATCGTACAACAGGGGCTTAAAGGCAGTTTCTTTCCATTTACCAGATTCTATATTGCTTGTTTTGAATATGTAAGTCTTTCCGGTGTTTAGGGCAAAGGTAGTGGCATAATATACTCCATCATGGTATCGAAGGCTGCTTGCCCAAGAGCCTTTCCCATACATGTTCCTGCCATTTTGCAATGTTGTTTCATCGTTATCTTCCAGTTTCTGATATGCATATCCAACCATTTCCCAATTCACCAGATCCTTGCTTTTCATAATTGGTAAACCCGGGCACATATGCATTGTGGTATTGCTCATATAATAGGTGTCGCCGACGCGGATAACTGAAGGATCAGGAAAATCGGCCCAGATGATGGGGTTTCTGGCGCTGTCTGTTTTTTTGGTGGATAAAGTGTTTGGGTTATGCACGACAGAATCATTGCCAGCTAAAAATTTCGATTGAACTATAGGGGCATTGGCAAAACTTATTGAACAAATAACAGATACAACCATCATTGTAGTGCATAAAGCAAGCAACCGAATTCGAATTTTTTTGATTGATTTTTGCATGGTAGATATTTCTACTTAACAAAATTATTTTTCATATCCTTTATCTCTGTAATACCGTTTTGGTTATTATTTCATAATGTCAATCTCATTTTTGCCCCCACTTAGTTGTCTTTGAACTCCATTCCAAATAAAAACCCCATTTAAATCAGCTGGTAAAGTAATTTCTCCACTAAGGTGGTTTGTACCTTCTTTTTGCAATTTAACATGAATAGCACCAAGCTTATGCGGCATGGTGGCATCAATATTTTTTAAATTTCCAAAGTTTGGTTCAATCCTTACGGTTG
The DNA here is from genome assembly GCA_964442665.1 of uncultured Bacteroidales bacterium. Taxonomy (GTDB): domain Bacteria; phylum Bacteroidota; class Bacteroidia; order Bacteroidales; family UBA10428; genus UBA10428. Next base: position 2,189 of record CAYUAV010000539.1, on the reverse strand, counting down.
CAAAGCCCTGCGACGCAGGTTTAATGCCACTTACTAGTGATAGGCAGTAATAAACCGGTGAAGCACTCCAGGCATGACAATCGGAACGAGTAGGGTCGGGAGTCTCGGCAAAAGTGGTCAACCCCTTATCCAACATCTCTTTCCAGGGATTTAGCATGGCTGTGAATTGGTTAGCCTGCCCGGCTTTTTCAAGCGCCTCAAACAAATAAAACTTGAAATATAAGGTGCATTGGGCTAATTCTTTATCGTAAAGCAGGGTGTTAAGTATTTTGGCTTTATCGAAGGTTTTGGGAAAGGCATTTGTTAGAATGGCCAAAATATTTGCATGCTGACTATAAGTACTCTTTTCAGGAGAATCGGCAATTAATCCTTTATTCGAATCGAAACAATTATCATAAACAGCATTTTTAATTCTTTCTGCCACATTTCTGTACTCTGTAGCAAGGTTGTTCATTTTAAATGCCTCAAAAACAGCAGCAGCCTTTTCCAGTGTATAAACATATTGCAAATTGAGTATAGCCGAATTGCCTGTATGAGCGGCAGGCGGATTGCCATTATCCCATCCTTTTGAATAAACCCAATCGACAAAATCCCACCATTCCACAGGGCCTAACATACCAATGGAATCAATGCGGTTCCTAAACCAATTGAGTGTTTCCTGCATTCCCGGGATCATGGATTGGACAAAAGCCGGGTCGTCATTCAACATCCAATAATCGTATACCATGGTAACCCAAACCAACGAAAAGGTCGTGATAATTTGAGTTTGATTGCATGGAAAGCGGCTTTGTGTTATCCCAAATGGTAATTGTGAATCATGTAAAGCAGAAATTGCATTTTTAATTAACCGCGAATCTCCTGAAACATAAGTTGAAACCAAAGCCTGTATCCTGGAATCGCCAATGTATTGAAGTTGCTCGTAATAGGGACAATCAAAAAAAGTCTCATTAGCACATAAGCGTTGGGTTCGCCAGCCAACATCCCAAATATCCTTTAGCTGAGGATTATCGCAACGGAATGATGCTTTTTCTACTAAAGGATATGCTGAAAAAATGCTATAGAAATCATTCAATACAAGAGGCTCATCTTTTGTTTATATTTCCACTTCGACATATCGGAAAGTACGCCACCATAATGTCTGGAATATCCTATTGATCCCGCCGTCGCAAATTATAAGATCGGAATTGCCCGTTATTTGTTTATTTTCAATGTCATTCCGGTTGCCCTTGTTCCCATTACTATCAAACAAGCTTTCTGCATAAGTAAGTTTTATTGTACTTTTCCTTCCTTTTGAAAAATTTAGTACAGGATATGCAGTTGTTAATTCATTTTGGTCGAAAAGTAATTTCACTTTCGAATTTGCTGCAATTTTGAAAGGTGCTTTGCCCTTCAGGAACCCTTCGGGAAGATTCGCACTATCAGCACGACGAATCTTAAAAAAACCTTGGGATTTTTCTTCCATAAAAGGGATGGGTCTTTGTGAAAGCAAATGGATTGAGGGGTCTCCCCATTCTCCCATGCGAGCAACAGGTTTCGCGGTTTCAACTTCCCAGGCTTGTTTTCATTCAGAAATATTGAACTCCTTTTCCATCCATTCCCAGGGATGCTTTTCGCAGTTGAATTCCTCTCCGGCTCCGGCAACACAGTATTGATTTATGCTAACAGGAACAGGTGAATATGCCATGTCTTTTAATACTAACCAACTGGTATCAGAGTTGATAATGTTCTCAACTTTCGTATTTCCCTGGATGATAAATCCTGTTTGCCCTGAAATCTGGGCTATAGACCGATGTTCGGCAAAATTCCATACTATGGCAGAAATAATATTTTTGCCTGAATGTAGATAAGAAGAAATGTCAATACTCTCGAAATTCCATTTGAATAAATAACTTCTGGCAGGTCCGTTGCAAACATAAATCCCGTTTACATATAACTTATAGCGATTGTCAGCCGACACATGAACAATAAATTTATCAGGCTTTGAATCAATTGAAACTTCTTTCCTGAATAAATAAACTCCATACTCTGAATTCGAATTATCCGGATATGAAATCCATTTTGCAGTCCAGGGTTTGCAAAGTAATTCGGGATTTATTTCAGTAGCCTGTTGAGCTGCAAGCTTTATGCTAACTGAAAACAAAACCAATAAAATAATCTTAACGCAAATTTTCATTTGATGTATTTTATAA
>CAYUAV010000538.1:0-3227 GCA_964442665.1 uncultured Bacteroidales bacterium | reverse complement strand
CATGGTAAACATAGGAGGATTTCTTGCCGTTAACGATGAGGATGTATTCGACAAGGCCCGCAACATGGTGGTCATTTATGAAGGTCTGCACACCTATGGAGGTTTGGCAGGCAGGGATATGGAGGCACTGGCTATAGGCATCAGCGAATCGGTACAGGATGACCATATCAGGGCCAGGGTAGGGCAGGTGTTTTACCTGGGAGAAAAACTGCTCGGCATGGGAATACCTATTGTCAGGCCGGTTGGCACTCACGGGGTTTTTCTGAATGCAAAAAAGTTCCTGTCCCATATACCGCAGGACCATTTTCCGGCGCAGACTCTCGCTGCCGAGATCTATATCGATTCGGGTGTCAGAAGTATGGAAAGAGGGATTGTTTCGGCAGGCAGGAACAAAGAAACTGGAGAACATAATTATCCCAATCTCGAGCTTGTCCGACTGACCATCCCCCGGAGGGTATATACTCAGGCCCATATGGATGTGGTTGCCGAATCGGTGGAAAGGGTATACGAAAACAAGAACTCGATAAGAGGATTAAAAATGATGTATGAACCCGAATACCTGAGGTTTTTCCAGGCCAGGTTTGAGAGATTATGAGAAGGATGTACGCAGGAGGAATCTGACTCAAACCAACAAATACTGCGATCCGGCTTTATTTAAATTACCTTGTCGATAGGTTTAATATTTAACATATCAGAAACAATGCCACAGACAAATATTCGTTTTAATCTTCATTTATTTCAATAAATTTAATTTTTCTGACATTATATCCGGATTAGCATGTTATAAAATTATGGGACTACTTAGCATTCGGAATCTCTTTAGAAACTTTACTCTTACTGTCATAAGTCTGCTGGTTGTATTCTGTCTGTTTCTGTACTCTTGCGACAAGGATGAATCAATGGTTAAATATCATACACCTTTAAAAAGTCCGGAAGCAGGTCCCCCTGCCGGTAATCCCGATGGAAATTACCCTGTACCGCCGGAAGCAGGACTGGAGAATGTCTCCGCTCCCGACCATACAATCGGCACCGGAACACCCGAAAGCTGCACCTGCGATGATGTTGTGGAAGTCGTGGCCCAGGGCGGAACTATTGTTTTTGATTGCGGTCCTGATCCCGTGACTATTGTAATGGACCATCCTGCCAAAGTTTTTAACGATGCCGATCCGGATATCATCATCGATGGAGGCGGACTCATAACCCTAAGCGGTGGAGGGCGAAGCCGTATTCTGTATATGAATACCTGCGATCCCGATCAGCACTGGACGACTCCGCATTGCCAGAACCAGGAACATCCCCGGCTAACCCTGCAGAATCTTACGTTCGCCGATGGCAATTCCACCGGTGAAACTGAATATGATGGGGGTGGAGCGGTTTGGGTACGCGGCGGGCGATTGAAAATTGTGAACTGCCGGTTTTTTAATAATGTCTGTGCTGATAAAGGTCCGGATGTGGGCGGGGCAGCTGTCAGGGTGTTCAGCCAGTACCATAACTTACCGGTGTATGTTGTAAACAGTACTTTTGGCGGACCGGGAGAATATGCGAATCTCGGATCAAACGGGGGAGGCATAAGCAGTATAGGGGTGTCATGGACAATAATCAACTGCCTTTTTACTCATAACAAGGCTATTGGTAACGGAGGAAATCCTGCGGAGCGAAATACACCGGGAGGAGGCAGCGGAGGCGCTATATACAATGACGGGAATACTATGACACTGACTATTCTGGGTACACGTATAGAATATAACGAAGTTAATGCCTACGGCTCAGCCATATTTTTTGTCAGTAACGATCATACGGGAAATATTCGTATCGATCAGTCTGTTATAACAAATAATATCGGCGGATCGTGGTATCCAGTTTACCCGCAGATATCTATGCATTCCGATACGTCCATTGAGGTTACTAATAGTATTATAGAATAATTGAACATTCCGGCCTTTTACTTTGGCAAAAAGTCACGGGTTTTACCATAACCGGTTGCCTGTATTTTCGTACGGGCATTTTATTTCTTTATATAAGCAACGTAATAAAGACTTTTAGCATCTGATAAGGAAATAATTAATATAAATCTATATACACCGCAAATGAAAAACTACATTGCATTTCTGATCTGTGTCCTTTCTTTGCCTGCAAAATCGCAGGAAAACAATGAAAGCATTTTGCCTTCCAGGCATGAAATAAGTATTGTAGCTGAGGACATATTTGCCAAACCAGTTTATATAGAAGTTGCGCCCATATACTGGGATTATCTTCCTTACTATTACAATACTGATAATAATGTGAGGGAAGTGCCCACCCCTAATATCGGACTGGGGTATAAATTTCATTTTAAAAATTCGGCATTACGTGCGAAATTGTCATTAGGAACGGGAAGTAATGAATCGAATGGTGAAAACAATTTAACCGATTCGGAAAGTTCATATCTGAATTTGGGTATTTCTTCAGGGTACGAATTTCATACAAATATAGAGAGAGTACAGATATTCTACGGTGCAGATATATTCTTTCGTTATGATAAATATGATTCTGAGTCCACAAATTATTATGAAACCCAAACCTATAAAAGCGAGACTATTCTAAAAACCTCTTCCTATGGGATATGTCCTATCTTAGGTATAAAGTATTTTCTGACTTCTGCGCTATCCCTGTCAACTGAACTAAAGTACAGTCTTGAAACCTATAAAGGAGATATGACGAACAAATATACCGGTGCTACGGATTCAAAAACAAAACTTAGCGGTTCAGATACCAGATTCGGGCCTTTGGGACAGATTTCCATTAATGTTCACTTTTAGAAAAGGAGAACAGGAAGCAGGAATGCAACGTTGGAACGTACCCCTGATGATTCACACTTTACCGGTTTTCTGGCCATTAGAGTATACTTAAACCAGCCATGTACCTTCGTAATATTATTTCGTGAAATATGGATTTACAATGAATGCAGTTGTTTTTGACTGTCAGATGTTAACGGATTAATAAAAGTTGTTTTGTTGTTATAGTCCCGTTTACCTGTAGGCGATAGAAATAAAGTCCTGCACCAACGCTTCTGCCTCTATCATCGCTTCCTTTCCAGGTTGAGGTATGGATACCTGGGTATTGTTTTTCATTCACCAGGGTAATGATTTTCTGACCCATGTTATTGTAAATTTCTAATGTTACTAATGACTCATTGTATAACTCATACTGAATAGTCGTTTCGCTGCTGAAGGGGTTTGGATAATTCG
>CAYUAV010000537.1:0-3237 GCA_964442665.1 uncultured Bacteroidales bacterium | reverse complement strand
GATGAAAAATATAGAAATCGTATAACATTGGAGAGGTTGAATAGCAGACTTTTATAGAAGAGCAGCTATGGAAAATAATTACAATTCAACACGGATTATTGATGGTGGATTGTGGCTAATCAGGCTTCGATGGATTGCAATTGTCGGCATTATTGTAGCAACCAAGTTTTCGTCAGATATATTACATATTACAATCCGGGAAATTCCTCTTTATGCTTTAGCAGTTGTATTGTTCATCTTTAACCTGATATCTTTTTTCGGTATAAAATATATTATTCGAAAGGAAGTTTCTTACAGGTTAATTAACGGGAAATCCATATTATATTTTCAAATATATTCGGACCTTTTAATTTTAACATGTCTGCTCCATTTTTCTGGGGGTGTTGAAAATCCATTTATAATTTATTATATCTTTCATATGATTATTTCCAGTATTCTCCTTTCACCGCTGGAATGTTATATTATAACTTCCTTCATTTTAAGTTTTATTGGGGCCCTGGCTTTTTTGGAATATCAGGGAATTATTCCGCATTATAATCTTGAAGGATTCTATACCCACAGCTTTTATCAGAATAAAATTTACCTGATGGGGACGGGAGGTATTTTTATTACAACATCATACATGGTTGTTTATATGACTACTTCCATTTCTTCAAAATTACGGAAGCAGGAAGAAGCTTACCGGAAAGCAAATATTGAACTTGAGAACAAGGACACAATAAAAAATGAATATGTTCTTCGACTAACGCATGATATTAAAGGCCATATTGCCGCGATCCAGAATATTCTTCAGGCTGCACTTGTTACTAAAAAGGAAGAAGAAAAGAGAGATTTCGTCAATCAGGCATACAAGCGGACCCGAGGTCTTATGAATTTTGTAAGGGACTTGTTAAAACTAACAAGCTTACGACTACAGAATAAGCTGGAGATGCATGAATTTTCGATTGAGGAATCGCTGAAAAAAGTAATCCAGGAAGTAAAAGCCGGTTATCCGGATAAACAGATCAGTATCAATGCAAATATTGCCGATACTGCAGTTTATTTGTATGGCAACCAGTTGTCGATTGAAGAGGCTTTAAACAATTTGTTGTCCAATGCAATAAAATATTCTCCCGAAGGGAGTTCGGTCGATGTCAAAGCAAACAAGTTCAAAGGTTCTTGTATAATTGAGATCATTGACAGGGGAATAGGAATACCTAAAAATGAACAGAAATTGATTTTCAACGAATTTTACAGGGCCAGCAATGTTTCGAAAATTGAAAAAACCAGTTCGGGATTCGGCCTTTCATTAGTTAAGCAGATCATTGACAAACATCAGGGGAAGATCAGTGTCGATAGTGAATTAAATACGGGTACAAAGATCATATTGAAAATTCCTCTTTACCAGTCGGATAAGAAAAAAACTTTCACAAAATGGTTTTTAAAGAATACTAATCAACATAAAAAACGATCATTAAAAACTATGGAACGTAAAAAATTATTAATTATCGATGATGATCCTGATATTCTTAAATCATTGAAGGTTATTCTTGAAGATAAGGACTTCATTGTTTACACGGCTTCGAATAAAGCTGAAGGTTTGAAACTATGTTCTTCCGAAAGGCCTGATTTGATAATACTGGATATTATGATGGATTACGATCTTGAAGGTTATGGCATGCTTAATGATTTCAGGAATGATAAAGAACTTAGTAATATTCCCATCATTATGTATTCGGGTATGGCGCAGCAAATCGGAGTTAATTTCCGTTCGGCTGTGGAGGATGATAAAATGTTTCCTGATGTTTCATTTGTTGATAAACGAGAGGATGTACAAGATCTGATACTGAAAATTAAGGAAGTACTGAAAATTTAATATTGAAATTTCCGGTGCAATGTAAAATAATCTGATTGAAATGGTAATATACCAGATACCTTATATGGATCTATATGGGTTTGTCATTAAATTTTTATTGTGAAAAACTTGCTTTTTCCTTAGAAGAGTGTTGGCATCTGCAATTATTTATTTCAATTACTTGTCATTTTAGAACATAAATTAAAATCATCAAATGTATCAAAATGACCGGTATTATTACAGCATAAGCTGCAAATCGAGAAATCTTCAAAAGACCTGTAAAATCTCCCCAGTATGATTTTGTGTAATCAGATTTCTTTAGGTCAATCCATAAATAAAGAAACAATTGTGAAGTTATTGCTATGGTTATCGGACGAAGTATATCAATAGAATGGATAACACCTAAAATCATTAATCCAATAATCACTAATGAAAAGATAATCGTTTGAAAAATTAGTCCACCTGCCACAAAAAAAATTGAACCTGATTTGCTTTTTAATAATTCTTTTTGTTTTGAAACAAAGCGTTCACGGTCTTTGGGTTTAAGCCAATTTTCGCCATCCTTAAGTGCAACACATTGCGGGATAGTTAATAGACAAATTTTTATCTGTTTTAAAGGAATTCCAAAAATAATCCCAGCAAGAAAATGTCCAAATTCATGAACAACAATTATTAGAAAAATTGCCATAAGGCAAACAAAAAAAATAATTAATCCAGTCATAATAAATCCTATTTGTTGTTTAAGAAATTTTATCTCATTGAACTTATATTATCTCGGTGTATTCCTTTTGTTGTTGCCAACGGTTAGCGGTTTGAGCAGTGCGGTGGTTTTACGGATAATTTTTCAATTACTTTAGGTTTCTCCGAACCACGTTCTTATCCCACATGCACGAAGCCCGCATTGCTTAATAGTGTGTTAGCGGCTGGGTATTCTTTCTTTGCTTCTTCGTTTGGCGAAATATTCTTTTATCTGTTCATGAGTCATTTCAGATATTTCTTTACTTATCCTATCACGTTCCTGTCTCATATATTTAACAGCGTCGAAGTCTTTTTTAATTGTTGTCTTCATACTAAATTAATTCTAAAGGTGAACGTATCTCAATATTCGGATAACCTGCTTTTAAGTTTACAGAATTATATCCACGTATCCGACTTAGATATAACAATATGCTTAAAATTCCAGCTCACAAGAACATCAGCTCTGTGTATTGTTGAAAGGGCAATATGTATACAATCTTCTCGACTTGTCGTGCCAACAACATTTTCTGTGATGTACATATCTGCCAAGTCCAAGGCCTCATCATTAATCTCAATATACTCCAATGTGTCACCTGGTATGGAATTCACAAAATCCTTGACTCTAGCAGGTGCATTTACCAATTCATTTTTTGTAAATTCAGAAT
>CAYUAV010000536.1:0-3246 GCA_964442665.1 uncultured Bacteroidales bacterium | reverse complement strand
CAGCTCCCCTTTATATTAATGTGAATACGAAAGTACTGGGAGGTTCGGATGAAAGTTATGTGGAAGGACCGGTCATCAGGTTAGGTAATTCCGACTTTACATACCCGTTGGGAGGAGCAGGACAATATATGCCGCTATCAATATCCGGTGCAAATAATCCTGATACCACTCTCCTGGTAGATGCCGAGTACCTGCCTGAAGAGCAAAGACTGGGCCCGCCGGTTGAACCCATTACATCCGTGAGTACCTGTGAATACTGGAAACTGTTCGAAGTAAACGGCGAGCAAAATCTGGATGTGGATGTGACCATTACATGGAGCCCTCTGAGCTGTGATATCCTGACCGACCTCAACCAGATGCAGGTCGTCAGCTGGGACAGTATCAAGTGGATCGGACTCGAACATGATTCCTATACAGGAACACGTGTAACCGGTGGTACGTTAACAAACAAAACTCCGATAAGCCATTATGAGGCCCTTACTTTTGGTTCGGAAATAAATGCCGATTATGGGCCTACGGTAGGTCTGTCCTTAAATAATTACGGGGCTGTTGTAAGAGTCGAACCAAACACCCATGTAGTGGTGAATGGTAATATTATGAACGAAAACGGTGAAAACCGTCAGGGAGAATTTGAGAACGGTGGTCTGATCTATTTCAGGAACGACTGGACAAACAACAGTGAAAAAGATACGGTAGCCTTTAACCGGGGTAAATATGAGATGTTCGGAAGTTTTCAAAGACTACGTGGTGCGCAACCGACATCCTTTGCGAACCTGGTTGCCACGGGTCATGGCAGAAAGGAACTTTATGCAGATATTTTTGTAACCGACACCATGTACATTAATGATAATAATATCTCCACCAAACGTAACAGTCTGCATATTACCAATGCCGATCCGGAGGCTTTGCACCGTACAACAGGTTATTTCAGCAGCAGCAGGTTTGGAGGTTTGCTGAAACGTGATATCAGTCCTACGGTAGGTTATGATCTAAATAATACTTATCTCTATCCCGTGGGTAATGAAAGGATGTACCGTCCTGTTCTGATCACTCCGGGTAACGGTTACGAGTATGTTAATACTTTCGGAGTCAGGTTCCTGCCCTATAATCCTTCGATAGATACACTGAATACAAATATTAAAGCAGCTACTGTGAAAGAAGTAAACGAAAAGTTCTATCACGTAGTTCAGGCAGAATACTCCGGAAATGATACGATCGAACCTGTGAATATCCGATTCTACTTTAATCGTAATAAGGACGGATTATATCAGAGTATAGGTCATTGGGACGATCATCCTGAAGTACTTCCCTATCCGTTTGTAGCCAGGTCGGATTCACCCGTGTGGAAAAAAGCAAATCCGGTAAAGATCTATATCGATTCTACCGATCTGCTTACTCCGCATAGCCTGGAATTACAAGACTGGAGCGATTTTACAAGTCCTGATTTTGCACTGGTTACCGGAGCCTATGTTATCAATACCAATAAATTTGGTAATCCTTATTCATTCAGTGATCAGGGTGTGGTTTATACCATGGAAGGCGAGGCATTTATTAACAGTCAGCCCACGTATAATACAGGACATCCCGACGATGTCATGGGAGAACCTATTTCGCCTGAATTCTTCGATTCAACGGAAATTGCCAATATTATGGTGATACGGGGCGATGCTTTCAGTAAACCCGGTAAACTCGAAATTACCACATATTCCGATGGGACCATTGCCCGGGATAAGGAAACAGGACTTTACCAAATCTACTTTATCGATGAAAACGATGACAAATTTGCCCTGTCACCCTCAATTTATGAAGTGATCGATGGTACCATTCTGATACTTAAAAGTTCGGAAGATTATACTCCCTATACCTGTATGAGTGATATCAGGATCACCTTCACCAACGATAATCCACTGGTATGCTCATTGCAGAATCCTGTTGTCAACATTACCAATAAATCATTAATACACCGGCTTACGATAAGCAATATCGACGGAATTGTACTTACCGATCTGGATGCCGAAATGCTATCAGGCTGGGATGGAGTTCTGAGCAGTCCGCCATACTTTGAAGGTATCTATAAGTTCAGGGTCGAAGTAATTGATGAGAACAATGAAATTCAATCCTTCTCAGGACAGTTCATCATAACACAATGATAAAAAAATGAAATATATAAACACCATATTGCTGGTACTTGTTGCTGTTGTTCTGTCACTATTTATATGGGACCGAATAACCTCCCCTAAAATTGCATGGGTCAATTCCTATCAGTTAATTGACGGGTATGAAGGCATGAAAGAAGTTCAGACACTGTATTCATCGAAGCTTTCCGGACTACAGGAAAAAGCCGATTCCCTTCAAAAAAACCTTGCCGCAGACATCGGCTTGTATGATCAGGATTCGATATCCGTCAGCAGGACAGAAAAAGAAAAACTTGCATATCATATCAGGAGTAACAGACTGGCTCTTGAAAAACTCAATGATGAGATCAATAGTTTCACAACCGGAGAAAGTCAGAAATTATCGGAAACGGTAATCCATCAGATCGATGCATATATCGAAAAATACGGTAAGGAACACCATTATGATATCATCTTCGGGACCGCTGAAACCGGTTCACTGGTTTACGGAAGCAAATCGTATGATATTACCGAAGAAGTACTGAAAGAATTAAACAATGATTATCTTGGAAATGAATAGGTTAATATACATATTGGGTATTGTTTTGCTTGCCTCTGTTGCTGCCTGCAACGGTAAAAGGATTACCACTCCCGGCGATCTGTATGCCTTCCTGAACGATCCTGAAAACGGTTTTATACGGACAAGGGATTATAAGGATATAGCCTTTACCATGAAATATTTGCCTCCCGAGTTCTTTCTGGTTAATGAAATGCAATACCGTGACGGTAAAAGTATGACCAGCCGGGAAGCCGACAGCATTTACTCTTTATATTCAGGTGGTCGCACATTTATCCTTGTTGTTGAATCGAAAAACGAACATGATATTATGTATTCCGGTATCGAAAACGAACAGCAGTACCGTGAACGTTTCGAGCTGATGAATTTTAACATGGCACAATATATTACCCTGAACACCGGCAATAAAAAATACAAACCGGTTCTGGTAAATCTCGAAAATACCTATGGATTGTCCAACAACAGAAAACTGAACATCGTATTCGCTCCGGCAGATAACAATGATGATCTGAAAAATTCCAAAGAATATGATGTGGTTTTTGAAGATATGATCTT
>CAYUAV010000535.1:0-3253 GCA_964442665.1 uncultured Bacteroidales bacterium | reverse complement strand
CCGAAAACAACAGAATTAGGAGGATTAAATAGAATCTTGTTTTCATGGTACTAGGTTTTTGGTTTTGTAATTGCAACTGTGTCCGCAGATTTTATTATATCATATAGCACAGCTTTTTCGGAAACTTTATGATGCTATTTCTTCATAGTACATTTTAAATTACTACGTTTCCGGTTAATTATCATTTTCAGTATAATATCTTACCATGGGCCTGTTTTTGGATGTCCTGTCTGCAATTTTAAATCCTGCATGTTCAAACGAACTCAGTAAACCGAACCATGCAAATGCGTCGGGAAGTTTCTCCTGAGTCGGAATGACCGGGTAGGCTTCTATAATGTTTATTCCGTTCTCTTTTGCATAGTGTATAACTCCCTTCAGAAGTGCGACAGAGACCCCGCGCCGCCTGAAGTTTTTATCGATGAAGAAACAGGGAATTGACCATACTGGTTTATCGTCAATGCGTTTGTGGACGCGGGAATTTTCAAGCTTAACGAAATCTTCGCGAGGGGCAAAGGCACACCATGCAATAGCCTCATCACCATAGAGTCCGAGAATTCCTGCCGGTTTATTTTCCCATACTATCCCCTTCATCGCTTTTTTGTTTCCGTCATTCATCTTACCCTGCTGATAGTCTGATTTTTTCAGCCTGTAGTACATACACCAGCAGTTCCCGCATGCTCCTTTATCACCGAAAAGCCGTACAAATTTGTCCCAGTTCTTTTTTGTTAAGGGTTCAAAAGCGAGTTGGCCGGAAAAGTCCTGATCAATCTTCATGTTCAGTTATTTACACCAAATATTTTTTCTTAAATTTTTCGAGCAACACATGAAGTTCTTCATGCCTGCCTTCTCCAATTACATTCTTTTCAAGGTTTTCAAAATCATGCAATAACCTTTTTTGTGATGGTGCCGGTAGCATGGTATCACTCATCGGAAATAATATGGTATTCTCTTTTTCGATATGATTCCGTAAAAGGTTTACATAGGACGAGGCTGCATTCACAAATGCCTGTTTATTGATTGTTTTATTTGCCACAGATTCCTGCATTTGTCTGATGAGTTCACGTCCCTGTTTATGCTGTGCGAGCATAACTCCGATAGGTCCATTCTCGTTCTTAACACCTGCTTCTTCGAGGGCAGGGAATAAATAGTTTTCTTCTTTTCCATGATGGCATTTGTCGGCAAATACTTTGAGGAATTCGATTATTTCCTCAATGTCTTCGTAGTCTGTTACGCTATCGTTTCCGACGCTCTCATACATTTTTTCAATGACATCCAAAGCAACCATAATTGCCTTGTGTTCATGTATTAAATCCTTACTGGCCGTTTCCATAGTTTTATCTCCCTGGTTTAAAAGTATAAAGTTCGGATTTTTCCGGTTGAATATTCCGTCTCGGGTTAAAAAAACTGTGCTCACGGCAATGAGCATCCACCAGCACTGACACAAGACTGTCTAAAAAGTCAAATGAATCAGTATTTCCCCTATATTTTTTCTCTTGTATAATCCGTTGAGCTTTATACAAGCAATCAAGATATGATTTTATTATTTCATTGTGTGTCACGTTCGTTTTCCAGCCTTGCCCTTAATGTTCGGTTGTATGGTTTAGTTTGGCACTTTTAAAGCACTAACTTTTCCGACCGCTATTTGTTTGTTAATTGTATTCATGTTAAAACTTTACACGACCCGCCAAATGAAGTATACACGATGTTGTACACAGTTTTTTATTTGTTTTTATTTATTATGTCTATTACTACGCTATTATCAGCATATACTTGCCATAGCTTTATTTTTTTATCAACAACGATCGCTTTCCACGATGCAGGAACTCGCCAATGATTATCATTGTCAGAACTCTTTTTGTTTGTTTTATAAGTCCCGCTTGCATATCCCAGGATAACTATTATTGACTCATTACTAAGTGTATCTGTAATCTCTATTTTATAATCTGGAAATAAGTCAAAGTAGCTTATCCATACTTTTTTCATGTTGTCATTACCTACCATTCTATTATTTTGAGAGTCTATAAATTCATGGTCAGTAGTCATAAGGGTATAAATCCTATCAGCATTTGCACTATTTATCGATTCGATAAAATCCAGAACAATTTTTAAATCCATATTTACATTCCGTTTATATATTTGGCAATTAGTAGAAATTAAGAAAAGCAAAGATATTGAAATCAATATGCTAAATCTTTTCATTTTATTATCAAATCATAGTTTATTAATTTATGTGAAATCTCCAAAATTGTGAACAACCGTCCTCATATAAAATTTGGGCGGGTGTAAACCCGACTGACTTGTAAAACCGCTAGTGCCCGCGCCTTTATTTTACCCGATGTTGGGCACTGCCTTTATTTATTAATTTATCAATTATTTCTTTTGAAACTTTCTCAGGAGATCCACAATCAAAAGGAGGTTGTGGGTCATATTCAATTGCAAGCTGTATTAATTTGGCTGTCTGTTCTCCTGCAATTTTACTTACTAAATATATTGCCATATCTATTCCAGCCGATACACCAGCTGATGTAATGATCTTTCCATCTTGAACATATCTCTCATCCTTAATTTTAACATTAAAACCTCTCAGTTGCTCTTTTCGTCTCCAATGTGTTGTGCAATTCTTTCCTTCTAATAATCCAGATTTCGCCAATAACAATGAACCGGAACATACTGAAACAGTCCATTTTGTTGTACTATCTATTTTCTTAATCCAATCTAATAGTTCTCTGTTATTTAATAAATCATCTACTCCTAATCCACCTGGAATTAATAAAATATCGGCTTGAAAAATTTCATTTATTGAATAATCTGCATAGATTGTTAATCCGAATGTATCCTTATACTCTTTTTTTTCAAGTCCAACAAGATAAATCTCAGAGTTTGGTAATTTGTTTAAAACTTCATAAGGACCAACAATGTCTAATGCAGTATAATTCTCAAAAAGTAAAATCAATATTTTCATAGTTATAATTGTGTTAATTTGCTAATCTTTACGTTGCGCACAACGGTTTGGTGGTTTGAGCAGTGCGGGAGCCACTGCGAAAAAGCATCCCGATAACCGTTGGTTTTGTGTATTGAAAAATTATTCCGAGAGTACATAGGCAGCATTGCTTAACCGCGTGTTGAGGGCTTTCTTATCTATTTTACTTTTTGCGTCCAGTGTGAATGTATCAATTTCCAATCTTTTTCTCTTTGTTGATATATTTCAGTAGCGTGCCAACGGACTGTATCTTTACCAACAGTAAATACATCA
>CAYUAV010000534.1:0-3263 GCA_964442665.1 uncultured Bacteroidales bacterium | reverse complement strand
CGTCGGGGATAACCGTGATCTCAACAGATTTTCGTGAAATGGGAAGAAAAGCCTGCCGGTTTATAATAAATGGAGGAGATGTAAAAGAAATTCTGCCAACCCGTGTCATCATTCGAAATTCAATATAACGAATATGAAGAATTATCCAAAAATTGGAATCAGGCCAGCCATCGACGGAAGGCTCGGAGGCGTAAGGGATTCATTGGAAGAGCAGACTATGACTATGGCAAGGTCGGCAGCTGATTTTATTACTGCTCACTTGAAATATCCTGATGGAACAGCTGCAGAATGTTTACTTTCAGATTCCTCTATTGGCGGAGTTGCTGAAGCTGCTGCATGTGCCGATAAGTTCAGGAAGAATAATGTGGGCGTTTCCCTCACTGTAACTCCATGCTGGTGCTACGGGAGTGAAACCATGGATATGGATCCCCACCTTCCGAAAGCCGTATGGGGCTTTAATAGTACCGAGCGCCCAGGTGCAGTATACCTGGCTGCTGTGCTTGCGGGTCACAATCAGAAAGGATTACCTGCATTTGGGATTTACGGACGCAATGTACAGGACGCTGGTGATACTTCAATTCCGCGAGATGTTCAGGAAAAAATACTTCGATTTGTCAAAGCCGGATTAGCTGCAGCCATTATGCGGGGTAAGTCCTACTTATCAATGGGGGGTGTGTCGATGGGGATAGCCGGTTCAATTGTTGATGCCGATTTCTTTCAGACCTATCTTGGGATGCGGAATGAGTATATTGATTTGACAGAATTCATGAGACGCATAGATCATGAAATTTATGATAAGAACGAATATACGCGAGCACTGAAGTGGGTATATGAGAATTGCAGTGAGGGCATCGACTATAATAAAGATCATAAGTCGAAGGAACAAAAGACTAAGGAATGGCAAAAAGTTGTTAAAATGACAATGATAGCGCGTGATCTGATGGTTGGAAATCCAAAACTTAAAAAGATGGGTTATGGCGAAGAAGCTTTGGGACATAATGCGATATTAGCCGGTTTCCAGGGACAACGTCAATGGACCGACTATCAGCCTAATGGTGATTTCCTTGAAGCAATCTTGTGTTCTTCTTTCGACTGGAATGGCAAACGTGCACCTTATCTGGTCGCTACAGAAAACGACTCTCTCAACGGAGTAGCAATGCTTTTTGGATATTTGCTGACCCATACGGCACAGATGTTTTCCGATATTCGAACCTTTTGGAGTCCTGATGCTATTTTGAGAGTTTCAGGGATCAAACCTTCAGGATTAGTTGAGCAGGGAATTATTCATTTGATCAATTCAGGAGCTTCAGCACTAGATTTTACGGGTCAGCACGAAACAGACGGAAATCCTGTAATTAAACCATTCTGGGAGATTTCCGAAGAGGAAGTCAAAAAATGTTTACAGGCAACCACCTGGTGTCCCGCTATACGAGAATATTTTCCGGGAGGAGGATTTTCGTCGGAATTTATTACACGGGGAGGAATGTCTATAACAGTATCCAGAATAAATCTTATAAAAGGGCTAGGTCCGGTTTTGCAAATTGCCGAAGGTTATACGGTCGATCTGCCAAAGAAAATTCACAATAGCCTTTCTGACCGGTCAAATCCCAGCTGGCCTACCACCTGGTTTGTACCCAGGTTAACGGGTAGAGGAGCATTCCGGGATGTATTTTCCATGATGACCAACTGGGGTGCAAATCATTGTGCATCGAGCTATGGACATACAGGTGCCGATTTAATAACCCTGGCATCCCTCTTACGAATTCCGGTTTCCATGCACAATATTGCCGAGGAGGAACTTTTCAGACCTTCAGCGTGGAACGCGTTCGGCATGGAAACTGAAGGAGCCGATTTCCGGGCTTGCAAAACCTACGGACCACTATATAAATAAAGATGGAAGGAAATGTCATAATAGTGCTCGATTGCGGGGCTACTAATGTAAAGGCAGTAGCTGTAAATGATTCGGGTACTATACTGACCATGCATTCTCTTCCCAACCGTGTTGCTCCCGATCCTTTTTTACCTTCCGGATTAATCTGGGATATTGACGAGATCTGGACTAAGTTAGTTACCTGTACCCGGGCTGTAATCAAAAGAGTCGATAAAAGAGCTTTGCGCGGCATTACATTGACCACATTTGGCGTGAATGGGTCTCCGGTAAATAAGGACGGCGAGCAGCTTTATCCTGTAATATCATGGCAATGCCAGCGAACTGTGCCGGTTATGAAATCCATTGGAAAATATATTTCACTGCAAAAACTATATGCTGTCAGCGGGGTAAATATGTATCATTTTAATACGATCAACTCACTGATCTGGTTAAAAGAAAATCATCCTGAGATCATTGATAAGATGCATACCTTTTTGTTTATTTCGTCCCTTTTCATACATCGGCTGACAGGAAATATGATAAACGATTCCACAATGGCTGGTACTTCTATGCTTACTGATATTCGTACAAGGAAATTCTCCCGGGAAATACTTAATGCGACAGGCCTGCCCGACAGATTTGATGAGGTATCAGATCCTGGTTTCATAGCAGGACATCTTTTACCCAAACCAGCTGATGAAATGAATCTGCCAGAGGGAATTCCAGTAGTCCTAACCGGACACGATACACAATTTGCCCTGATAGGAGCAGGAGCAAAAGAAAAAGAAGTAGTTTTGAGTTCAGGTACCTGGGAAATTTTAATGACACGGAGCTTCAATATAGATGTAAGTGAAGAAATGCTCAATGCGGGGGTTACGAATGAGTTCGATGCAATCCCCGGAATTTTTAATACGGGTATACAATGGCTTGCATCGGGAGTTCTCGAATGGATCAGAAATACTTTTTATAATCACAGATCCGGGCAAAATGAGGATTCGGTATATAGTATTATGATGAGTGAAGCATCGGAAGTGTGTGTTACTTCAGGAATATTGGTTGATACGAACTTTGCAGTTAACAGAGGATCTATTTCAGGTTTGGGGCTTAAAACTTCAAGAGCCGAAATTTACCGTGCGGCCTTGTTATCCTTATCAGGGAAGGCACGTGAGAATTTGGAATTACTTGAAAAGATCGGCCGGTTTAAAGCAGAGTCTCTCATCGTATCGGGAGGTGGAAGTAAAAACCAACTTTGGAACCGGATCCGTGCAAATATTTTGGGCATTCCTCTTCGCCTGGTAAAGGTATCTGAAACCACGGTATTGGGAGCTGCTTTATTTGCATTTACGGGGACGGGATTTTATAGCACTATTGAAGAAGGGCAGCAAGTCTTTTC
>CAYUAV010000533.1:0-3280 GCA_964442665.1 uncultured Bacteroidales bacterium | reverse complement strand
AATGTATTGCAGATGATCTATGCAATCCTCCAAGGTGCCGTGGTCGCTGTCTCCGACTGCAAGTGAGCGCGGAAAAAATTCGTACCAGGCGCTGAATCCGGCTGTTTGTCGTTCTACCCTCAGTTCCAGTTTCCGATCATATTCTGTAATAAATTTCCTCATAGGATATTTATGCAATGTCTTATACAGTTTATTGCTCATAACCGGTTCCGTTTTTTCCTGATCCGAATGGTCCGACGAAAACAAAGCTGCTACCTTGTTTAAATAGTTCAGGTCGACGGTTTCTACATTTCCGTTCAAATCAATTACTTCTTTTATCAGCTGAATACCCTCTGCTAAATCGCTCTCTATTTCTACCTCTGCGTCTATTTTTTTCACAATATCTTTATGCCATGTTTTTACCCTGTCGACCCATCCCCGCAATGTATAGAAATATATACCCTGCTTCACAGGTACAAATGATCCAATCCACCGGTCGTTGACCCTGTGTTTTAATTCTGTTACATTCCAGTCTTTTTCGGTTTCATGCCGGTACAATAATTCGGCCCGTACCGAATCATGTCCGTCACAAAATATATCGGCTTCCACTTCTATGGGCTCTTTAATTACACGTTTTGCCCGATATCGGCCATTATCGATTTCGGGCTTTACTTTTTCAATGATAACTCTGTTTCTTCCTTCCATTACCTGAATATTTTATCTTGAATATATATGTAAAGTTTCGCGGTGTACAGTAACATTCCGGCCGGTTTCCAGATTAGGGAGAGCTTCATAACCCGGTCCGCCATATGATTGCTGCACTGCAAACGGGTATACTCCATCGTAATCCCAATTTTTTGTTCCGGGGAACTGTCCTACAGGCATTAATTCCAGGGTATTGATTCCCAGATCATTTAAATAATCAAGTTTTGCTATGATACCCTGAAAATCACCCTCTTTTGTAAATGTACCGGTATGAAGCTCATAAAAGATCATTTCTTCCAATGGAATAATATTCCGTCGGTGATCAGTCCACTTAAACTGCGTCAGGTCTCTTACTTCTGAAGGTCCGTGAACACCTAATGGCTGATATAGTGATGCGGGCTCGGACAGGGGATTTTTCAGGTCTGGTTTGTACATATAACGGGTAGCTGCACCACTGTCATCAAGTTTTTTATGCCAATAACTGTATGGTTTTGCAGTCATATCGATTTGTTTCTTGTTGGGATGCTCGATACAAAGTTTCACTTGCTTTGCATGCGGAGCCCATACGGTAAAATCGCAACTATTGCCGCTATTATTGCGGGCTCCTATTTTATGATAATGATTTGTACTGGTAACTATCAACCTATTATAATTTTAACAGAGTGCAACGAGTATTGTTTAGCGGTTACCTTCATGGGTATGATCGTTCAGTGCGGTAACAAATAAAATCTTATGGAAAGTTTTATGGACTCATACTATGAATAACAGTTTCCTCTTTTATTTGTATTTTGTAGTTTAATGTCAAATGTACTTTACTTTAAAGACTATGCCAAAGGTAATAGATATCAGATTCTGTTGGATTACAATGGATTATATTTAATGGTATTATAACGCTTTTATTATAATGTGGAAAAAAGTCACAACTTGATACACTTTAATGTATTCGTCATAACAGGAGGGAAAAAATATCATCAGATTTTTCTTAAGCTTTTTACTACTCAACATAGGGCATGGAAACCTATTACAGCTATGAGTCAGATTAATTGTTCAAACTCATGACTTGGGAATTAATATCATGCTGAACTATAAAAGTTAAAACCAGACATAAAATGGATTTTCGCTTGCTTATAAATTAACCGGCAGTTTAGGGAAACAATTTTATGCCACAAACGTGGTTATTTCCAACAGGACCATATGTTTGAACAGGCTTTGGAGACAGGATCTGATTCCGGGAAAAAGAAGAAGAAGATTTGATTTTGAGGAAACTTTTCACAAAATCCTGATGAATCTTTCCACAATTTTATTAAACAAAACGATTAACCGTATTAATTTAAGAATTTGGCATTAATGCATTAAATTTCATTCACTGACGGTGAAAAATACCGGAGTAATCGGACTGAATCATTTAACGGTTCATTGTTCTTCGGAATCAGAAAATCGTTACCGGAAATATTCCGGTTATTATACACAACTCCAATCATCAATCAGAGGGAAAACGGTCATTATCTGTATTTGTATCCGCGATTTATATATAGTATAGTCAGCTGTGGATTTTAGCTGTATTAATTATAGAGAACACCCCATAGGCAATTACATAAACACCTATTAAAATCACTATTGCACGGGAACTTTCGAAGGGATTAATAATGATGAGCAAACCAAAAAGCAATGACAGAATTCCTGTGGCTATTATAAAGCTTTTGTCAATAGCAGAGAGGCTCCTCCTGAAATAGGCAAATAAAAAGATCAGGCCTAATAATATAGCCCAGATTCCGATTATGGTGACAAGTATGGCAGCAGTAAATACTGGCTTTGCCAGGATTACTATTCCGAGTAAAATTCCTACGATTCCCTCAAAAAGTTGTAAATACCAATAGGGATTGATCGAACGGAGCCTTATGGAGCTGATCATCAGGGCAAGGCCTCCGATTAGAACAAAAACAGCAAAGAATATTGCCATTGCTGCTAAGGTGATGGAAGGGAAGAGCAGGGCAATTACACCGAAGAGTATGAGTAAGATACTATTCAAATTCGACAACATCCGGTCTCTGAATATAAGTTTTTTCATTGTTTAGAGGTTTTATTTCGGGACATAAAGAAATAATCGTTCCAAAGCCCCGGGTATTAAAAAACACAGACCCTGATGGTTGAAATTATGAGGAAATTTCCCACATAATAGGGAATAATTCCTCACTCACTGGTACAAAAGTTCTACTCCGGATATTTTTCTGATATACCGGGTAAAAGTCCCGCCATTGCTAATCGGATGAGAATAATTCATTCTGAAACTACAGATATGGGACCATAGGTTATAATTCCGGTACTTCCCTCGGATATATTGGTATTTCAGGTTGACCTCAAACTGTGTTAACCAAATCACAATTATATGAACTCTATCATCCGAAATCCTATTGGCATGAATTTATAGACGACAAACTTCCGAAAGGACAAGTATTCTTTATGAACTGATTAGGAGAGTATGAGAATCAAATCCTGTGTCATTTGGAAATTAAAAAAGATAATAATGGGAAGGCAAAAACCACAAATACTGTTCAGATCACAGTTGGGAATCTTCCGAAAAGATAGAAAGGTCAGG
>CAYUAV010000532.1:0-3288 GCA_964442665.1 uncultured Bacteroidales bacterium | reverse complement strand
CTTAATCCGTCGACGTACAGGAAAATAACATAGGGAATAAATCCCATAAGCAAACGGTAATTACCCAACATCAGGATAAAATCAAATATTCCGTGAAGAATTATGGGATAAAAGAATGAACGCACCAAAAATTCTTTTCTTTTTTCGCTGTAAAACCGGGCTAATCCAAAGTAGTAGCCCATAGTAATACCAAATAGAGCATGTCCCGGAACCGATACTATTGCTCTTACATATCCGGTTTGAACTCCATGCTGAAGGACGTAGAGTATATTTTCAACACCTGCAAAACCCAGCGATATAAATACTGCATATACAATACCATCGAATTTCTCGTTAAAATTGCGGTTACTCCAGATCAGGAAATACAAAGCCATAAACTTAAAAAGTTCTTCGGTAAAGCCTGCCACCAGAAATGCATGATAAAATGCTAAACCCTGCTGCTGAAGCGGAGGCATTAAAAAGACGAGAAGCCTCTCAATAATAATAACAGGTATAATAATAAGAATTCCTGCTCCCAGCGCCTTCAGAAGCATTAAAACGGGTTCCTTTTCATATTTATCGCGGAAATAAATATATAAAGCAATTATAGCAACCGGGGCAATCGCCAATATGAGCAGATTTATCATAGATTACCGATACAATAATATTTTACTTTCCTAAAGTAAAAAATTATACTCAATATGATACTATGTATAAAACCTTTCTACCCGAAATGGTATTCTGTAGAATGTTTTAAATAAATCAGAAGAGGAAATTTACACCCCCGCCAATAACATGGGGCCCGTAATTTGTAAGCTGTATTTCGGTTTCGAAATAAAACAGAATATATTTTTTTATGGGTATTTCAATACCGATGGGTATCCATAATGGAAATTGAGCTCCTCCGTCGGCCAATACAATGTCGAGATCGAGCCCTGAATATAAGTCTGCCGCACTACCCAAGGGTAAGGTAACCAGCCCTGTTGCATCTAGGCCCAGATCGCCATAAACATGGGCACCGCCCGATACGGAAAAAAACCGGTTTAATGAAAATTCGATGTCCCCGCCGAAATAAACATTATTGCCCAATACTCCGAGTTTCACACCAAAATCGATATTTGAAGCTATTCCTGCACCGGCGTGCAGAAACAGGTTAAAATCGTTGCCGCCATTAATATACAATGTCGGCTCAACACCTGCACTGAACTGACCTAATTTCAGCGTTGATGATGTATTAAAAACCTGGGCTAGTAAGCCGGAAGAAATAAGTAATGCCAGGGCCAGAAGGATGGTAATTTTTTTCATAGTTAGTAGTTTGATTGATTATGATGAATTATAACGAAAAAACCCAAGAATATGTTACCGTGTGATCATAAAATTATATTACTATACTCCGGCATTACTCTGTATCATCATTAGATCCGTTAATATAGCTACACTGATATAAGCCAATAAGCAAAAATACAGAAGAAATAAATAAGCTGTTTTACTACCGATACCTATAAATCAATTACTATCGGTTGCATTATAATTAAAAAACCGTCAGAATAATTAAATTCTGACGGTTCGATATGCGATAATCTGAATTTTCAGTTTATACAACTCCCTGTGCAATCATGGAATCTGCAACTTTAATGAAACCGCCGACGTTGGCTCCGTTTACATAATTTATGAAGCCCGATTTATCTTTCCCATATTTAACACAGGTATGGTGAATGCTCTGCATAATCTGGTGCAGGCGGCTATCCACTTCTTCGCGGGTCCAGGGCAGGCGCATGGAATTCTGTGTCATTTCAAGGCCAGAAGTAGCGACACCACCGGCATTTGCGGCTTTCCCCGGTCCATAAAGAATTTTGGCATTCAGGAACACCTCAACCGCTTCGGGGGTTGAGGGCATGTTGGCTCCTTCCGATACAGCATAGCAACCATTTTTTACGAGGATCTTGGCATCGTCTTCATTTATTTCGTTCTGTGTGGCACTTGGGAATGCAAGATCGCATTTAACATCCCACGGACGTTTACCTTCAATATACCTGACATTGTATTTATCAGCATATTCCTTTATTCTTCCGCGTTTGATATTTTTTAACTCCATCACATACTGAAGCTTTTCCTGACTGATACCATCCGGATCATAAATATATCCTGCCGAATCGGATAAGGTAATTGCTTTTCCGCCAAGCTGATTAATTTTTTCAACTGTGTATTGGGCTACGTTTCCGGAACCGGATACAGCAGCTATTTTACCTTTAATCCCTTCATTACGGGTTTTTAACATCTCTTCGGCAAAATACACAGCACCATAACCTGTAGCTTCAGGTCGTATAAGACTTCCACCCCACTCCAGACCTTTACCTGTAAGTACCCCTGTAAATTCGTTCCTGATTCGTTTGTATTGTCCGTATAAAAATCCGATTTCTCTTCCGCCTACACCGATATCACCTGCCGGTATATCAGTATCAGCATTTACATGACGACATAGTTCCGTCATAAAGCTCTGGCAAAAACGCATTACTTCATTATCGGTTTTACCCTTCGGATCGAAATCGGAACCACCCTTGCCACCACCCATAGGCAGTGTGGTCAGACTATTTTTAAATACCTGTTCGAATGCCAGGAATTTAAGGATTCCGAGATTAACTGTTGGGTGAAAACGCAAACCTCCTTTATAGGGCCCGATAGCACTATTCATCTGGATACGGAAACCTCTGTTGATCTGTATTTCCCCATTGTCGTCAAGCCAGGGAACACGAAACATAATTACACGCTCAGGTTCGGTAATACGCTCCAGAATCTTCGCATGTTTATATTTGGGATTTTCTTCAATAAAAGGCAAAAGCGACTCTACAACTTCCTGTACCGCCTGATGAAATTCAGATTCACCGGGATTACGGGCTATAACTTTTGCCATAAATTCATTAACCTTTACATTAAGAATATCTGCCATAGAATTAAATTTTAAGATTGACTACTATTTTATGAGAGAAAAGTTCTTTTCTCATCTGAAATACATGTTTGATAGTAATTGAAAAAGAATAAATCTGCTTTTTCGGGCCTGAATGTAACTAACTTTATAACAGATGCTAATCTTGAAGGCCTATATTCAGTGAAATACCTATAACATTACGTGAATTTCTGAACTATTGCGCCCGCTTAAATCTCGATGATGTTATTTTTTATAGCAAATTTAACCAGATCGACAGCCGTTTTCAGGTTTAATTTTTGCATGATATGATTCTTATGCGATTCCACAGTACGCACACTAATAAACAACTTATCGGCTATTTCCTTATTGGTCTGGCTGGAGCC
>CAYUAV010000531.1:0-3293 GCA_964442665.1 uncultured Bacteroidales bacterium | reverse complement strand
CATAACGATATGCCAAGCATTTTATGATAGTATCTCAAGGTTTCCAGTACATTCGAACGGATATGAATAAAATTATCCACACCCTGCTTTTTCAATTCATTCATTGATTCGGGAGCTCCGGCCACCACAAGAATGGCCTTATTCTTTATTTGTTTCAATACTTCAGGAACAATTACAGCATATTCATCATCACTGCTGCATACTACGATAACGTCCGCCTTATTACGGAGTGCGGCTTTTGTACCTTCTTCTGGGGTCGAAAATCCGGGGTTGTCGATTATTCTGTAGCCGGCGCAGGCGAAGAAATTACATGAAAAAACAGCCCTTGCCCGGCGCATGGTAACATTTCCGCACGGTAATATGAATACAACAGGCAGGTGTGCATGTTTTTCAGTGGCCAGCCTGAGTTTTTCAAACTCCATACTGCCCCGGTATATTTTCAGCGGTGAAATGATATCGGTTGCGCTATTTGTTTTTGGGAAAGCAATTTCTTTGGTTATATCATTTTTGACCGATTCATCGAAATTCGGGTATTGGTTAGTACCAACCAGGATTTCACGCCGGGTTGCAATTGAGTTATTCCGTTGCCCGGTTGTATTTTCAATATCCTTTTGAATAGAACCTTTTTTAAGCGACCGAAGATAGCCTCCGTCCGATTCGATTTTCAGGAATATTCGCCAGGCTTCTTCAATAATAGCGTCAGTCAGATTTTCGATATAATATGAACCGCCGGCAGGATCAACGGTTTTCCCAAAATAAGCTTCTTCATTCAGGATGATTTGTATGTTCCGGGCAATACGTGCTGATAATTTTGTGGTGGATTTATACGGGTAGGTAAAAGGACGAACAGTAAGCGAATCAGTTCCGCCAATTATAGCTGCCATCGATTCTGTAGTGGCTCTTAATACATTCATGTAGGGATCGTAGAGGGTCTGGTTCCACTCCGAGGATATGGAATGGATATACGCTTTTTTTGATTCCTCGCTTTCAGGATGATACGCTTCTGTAATGTTTGCCCACAGAAACCGTAATGCACGCAATTTGGCGATTTCCATAAAATAATTGGAACCAATGCCCAGGTTGAATTGTAAATGGTTGCATATCAGGTCAACTGCCAGTCCTGAATCCGTAAGCCGCGAAAGATATTCGGCAGCCAAAGCCAGACTATATCCCAGCTCCTGTGTTATGGAGGCGCCTGCATTTTGAAAGAAATATCCGTTTACAGCCAGCAATTTATAATTCGGGAGTTTTATCGCATAATCTTTGAATATGTTGTTGAGTGCTGTAAAATCGGCATCCTCATTTGTGCTGAATTGCCCGGTGATGGTCAGATAACCCAAAGGGTCAAAATCAACGGAACCATGGATCGCATCCTTGCTGAATTTTCTGATCTCTGTTTCATGCCAGAGAAGCTTTATAATTTGGGGTGCGTATCGACCACAAATCAAATTCAGGCCGATACGATCCAGAGGTATATTTTTCAGCAACCGGCTTAAATCAGCCTGTGTACTTACTTTTTTTATTTCCGGTTCAGATAAACAAATAAATCCTAACGAAGTAACTCCATGATCAATAACAAAAAGCGATTCCTTATTGGCAGGTTCAATATCGTTCAGATGAAAATCCTGCCGGATTTCCCATGTATTGGAATTGGGTTTTGTACCTCGTGTATACGGGAAAGTGCCCGGGGGGGTATTAAGGTATTCTATGTCTGTAAGATGTTCATTTCTGTAATAGGGCTGAACTTCAAAACCCTCTGGCGTTTTCCACACCAGCCTTTTTTGATAATCGGCCCCGCATAGATCTTCCCTGATTTTTTCTTCCCATTCCGGGGTGCTGACAGGAGGAAATTCATTACTAAAGAGTGATGGTTTTTTAGGATCGCTCATGCTGAAAGAATTATAATCGGTATACGATACCGATTCCTGCATTAAGTGTATTTATCGGGCAAGAATAATCAATTTTTTGTGAAGTTTTTTCTCCGTCGACTTCTATTTTCTTACTAATGTAACCTTTACAGGTTGAAATAAACCAACTGGCATGAATCCTGATTGAGGACCTGAAACTCAAATGGTATCTTAATGCACAGCCTGCTTCGAAACTCAGGTTTACGGTCCTGACCTCCAGTCTGCGGTCATAAAAGTTATCAAGATAGCTTGTATAGGTACTCATATCGGGGGGCAAAACAAAATTAATACCCGTTAGCATATACAGATCAAAATTTGCCCTTTCACGGGGGAAAGTATACTCAGGGCCAGCCATAACAGAAATAAATTTCCAGAAACCTGCTAAATAGGCTGGTTCATTATGTAACGGATAGTTAACACGAAATTCTTCAGCCAGCAAATTGATAAGCGCATTTTCATCGAGTGAATTCGAAGCATAACGTATATTTCCACCGATACCCAGCTTGTTTTTAAGGAAATAAGCTCCCGAATAATCGCCTGTGAAGCCATTCATTGCGAAGCCATGGTGTGTGAGGTCACTATAGGATGCAAAGTTTTTCAAGGGTAAATTACCTCCAAAGCTCAGGGCCATGAAATTGTTTTGTCCCCATAAATAAGAAGGGAATAATATCAATAAGATATGCAGATATTTTTTCATGATACTAAGTATTGAGAGAACCCGTCATTTTTGATGGAACGACCCATTCATCGAATTCTTCTGTTGTTAACAGTTTAAGTTCAACGGCAGCCTCTTTCAGAGTTTTACCTTCTTTATGCGCTTTTTTTGCAATCAGGGCAGCATTTTCGTATCCGATGTGTGTATTTAAAGCAGTAACCAGCATCAGGGAATTGTCGAGATGCGATTTAATGCGGAGATAGTTAGGTTCAATCCCGATGGCACATCTGTCATTAAAGGATTTGCAGGCATCTGCCAGCAGGGTTGCCGATTGCAGGAAGTTGGCAATCATAACCGGTTTAAATACATTGAGTTCAAATTGCCCATTCATGCCTCCGATAGCTATGGTAGTATCGTTCCCTATAACCTGTGCGCACACCATCGTAAGTGCTTCAACCTGTGTAGGATTGACTTTACCGGGCATAATAGACGATCCGGGTTCGTTTTCAGGCAGGATTATTTCGCCAATACCCGATCGCGGACCTGAGGCCAGCATACGAATGTCGTTGGCAATTTTCATCAAACTGACTGCCAGTTGTTTAAGTGCACCATGCGATTCAACAATGGCATCGTGTGCGGCCAGGGATTCAAATTTGTTTTTGGCTGTTACAAAAGGTAATCCTGTAAGGGAGGCTATCTGTGAAGCAACTTCCACATCATATCCTTTGGGG
>CAYUAV010000530.1:0-3296 GCA_964442665.1 uncultured Bacteroidales bacterium | reverse complement strand
ATGAACGGAACATTGCATTTCAGTGTGCTCGATGGCTGGTGGGTTGAAGGTTATCAACCTGATGCCGGCTGGGCACTTACGAATGAGCGTACCTATGAAAACCAGTCGTTCCAGGATAACTTGGATGCCGAGATCATTTACAGCATTTTTGAAAATGAGATACTACCCGCATTTTATACCCGGAATGGGGATGGTTACTCACAGGAATGGGTGCAATTTATTAAAAACACGATTGCCGGAATATCCCCAAAATTTACCACACGGCGTATGATAAATGATTATATCAGGCAATATTATTCGCGCCAATATGAACGAATGCTCAAAATGACGGAAAATGATTACGATATGGCAAAGCGAATCTCCTCCTGGAAGCGGCGAATGATACGTGCATGGGATAAAATCGAGGTACTTGAGATTAAACTTTTCGATAAGACTACAGAAACTCTCGATACGGGAACTGAGTATAGCGGTGAAGTAATATTAGACTTAAATGAAATTAATCCGAAATATGTCGGCGTTGAACTTGTTATTTCAGAAAATATGAAAGAAATGATAAATATTCATCCCTTTAATCTGGTAAGCACAGATTCGGGGAAAGCCGTATTCCAGACTAAAATTCAAAACGACAGGCCCGGAACATTTAATTATGGAATAAGAGTATTCCCCGTAAATGAATTCCTTGCACATCGACAGGATTTTGGCCTGCTTAAATGGATTTAAGCCGTTTTAACGATTTCCATTTTTTATCGCTTATTAAATGAGTTTTCCTTCCGGAAGACAGACCTTAACAAATCAAACATTTATCCGGATTAATACTTCTCTGCGAGAATTTTATATTCATAACCCTTCATGTGCGTTGTTTTTGTAAGATCCATTTCATCTTCCGAAAAATAATCAATAAAATCACGGCCGGAATATCGGTCATCGAGTTTAAACTCTACCTTTTCATCACTCAAATTTGCTAGAATAACGAATAATTCATCATCGTTTGCACGCTCAAATGCAAAAACATTTTCCGATCCGATTACCGGTAACAGGGTAAAAGATCCCCCCTCCGATCCGTTCCAGAAGATCTGGTTTTCCTTCTTAAGCTCGATCATGTCGGTATAATATCGTTCCCAGTGATTTTCAGTCCACTTAACCTCATCTTTTTCAAAGAATTCCAGTCTTTTGTCCCATCCGGTTTCCTGGCCGGTATATAATAACGGCATTCCGGGAACAGTAAAAGTAAGCATAGCAAATACTTCAACAGCGTCGTCCAACCGTTCAAATTCTGAACCGTTCCAGGAATTTTCATCATGATTGGTTATAAAATTCATCCGGTATACATTCGGATTGTAAATCGAATCCTCTCGTATAAAATATTCTTTCAGGTCGCTGACCGTTTTATTACCATTGGCAAGTTCATTCATAATATGATGGAATTCCCAAGCATAATTCATATCAAATGCTTTCTCGACCAGACAATGGTTGGCTTCGTCTTCGGCAAGCATAAAAACGGATTTAATACTATCAAGCGCCATGCGTACTTCTTTCCAGAAATCGCATGGAACCAAACCCGCAACATCACATCGATAACCGTCAATATCGGTAGTTTCAACCCAGTATTTCATGGCTTTGAGCATTTCTTTACGCAGGCTATCATTTGAATAATCAAGTTGCACCACATCAGTCCAGTTGAATGGCGAAAGCATATTGCCCAACGAATCTGATTTATACCATCCCGGGTGTTCTGAGATCCATGGATTATCCCAGGCCGTATGATTTGCAACCCAATCGATAATGACATACATCCCGAAGGCATGTGCTTCTTTTACCAGGTCCCTGAAATCCTTCTGTGTCCCAAATTCGGGATTAATACCATAATAATCTCTAACAGAATAATAACTACCGAGACTGCCTTTCCGGTTAATTTTTCCTATCGGATGAATGGGCATGATCCAGAGAATATCAACTCCTAATTGTTGTAAGCGGGGTATATGATCGATGAATGCCGTAAATGTACCTTCTTTTGTATATTGCCGGATATTAACTTCATAAATTACTGCATTCTCAGACCATTCGGGGTGTACAACTTCCGAATTGACAACATACTTTTTCTCCTCTGATATTTTCGGCTGAGGTGCCGCACAGGAAAGAACCAGTATATAAAGAAAAATTATTTTACATACATTCAGCATTCTGTTATTCATGGCAATTGTTTATTTAGGGATAATGATTTCAAAACTTAAAGATGATAATTTGACGGATAAATTAGCACCTTTATAATTAATTTCATTGCCAAATACGGTTTTAACTTCTTTGTCAATGAGCAGAGGATCATTAATTTCAATAGTTGCCGATCCCTTGCTTTTGTTGAAAACAACAACAGCAAAATCATCAAAATAGCTGCGCCTGTAAACCATTTCCTGATCTGTGACGGTAATAAACCGTAAATCACCATAAAGTAAGGCCATACTATGTTCTCTGAGATGCGTCAGCATACTAACTGTTTCCTTAACCTGTTTTTCTGCCGCATTTAAATGATCAAATTTCATCCATCGCCGGTTATCGGGGTCATTTGCTCCCGGTAATCCTATCTCATCGCCGTAATAAATACAGGGAATTCCCGGAATTGTCAGATTGAAATCATGTAACATCATCAGTTTTTTATATCCCGATGAGTCTCCAACTCCGATATTGCGCGTCCAGCCGGCATATTTCGAATTTTCGGTAAATAACAGATCGCCTCCTGCAAGGGAAATGAATCGCGGCCGGTCCTGGTTGCCGGTAATATAACCCATAAGGTTATGATAACCATAATACCTAAGACTCTGATTGAGTGAATTTTTCAACCTCCTGAACGATTCGTTCTGCCGGGCAAAGACAGCCACAGCATCATCGTAAACATTAAAGTCGAACTGGGCATCGAGCATGCCCGAACCAATATAACTGGCAATTAATCCCGGACTTCCATATGTTTCACCGATCTGAAACGCCATGGGATCGCAATGTGTAGCCTCCTTTATTTTCCTTGTCAGTGTGCGCCAGAATAGTTCATCGATATGTTTGGTTGCGTCGTGCCGGAAACCATCAAAACCATAGTTTTCGATCCAGGTTAATGCCGAATCGGTCATGGGATTAACTACTTCCGGTCGCCGTAAATCGAGGGTTGGCAGAAATGTGTCAAACCAGGTAGTAAGCCGGTGTTCATCCCATTTCTCTGTATTGAGGGTACCGTCGGGCAAATACAATGATGTGGCCCAATCGGGGTGTAGCTTATACACAGGGTACCTACCATGGCCAGGAACCCGACG
>CAYUAV010000529.1:0-3332 GCA_964442665.1 uncultured Bacteroidales bacterium | reverse complement strand
TTGTAAGGATTTCCTTGAACTCTTTCCAGTCATCGGTATAGTAAGTGTTTTTCTCACGGAAATCGAGAGCTTTTTTGTAGATGTTTTTCTGAATATCATCCAGCAATTGAGTCACATGCTGCTGGATTTCTTCAATAGAGATCACTTTTTTTTCCAGGGTATCTCTTCGTGCCAACTCAACAGTATTGTTCTCTAGATCGCGCGGTCCTATGGCCATTCGGACAGGTACTCCTTTTAATTCGTATTCTGCGAATTTCCAACCGGGTTTATGCGTATCGCGGTCGTCATACTTAACTGCAAGACCCTGCATTTCAAGTTTGCTTTTTATATCTTTTACTACCAAAGATATTCTTTCAAGTTCTTCGTATTTTTTATAGATAGGGACAATAACTACATGTATTGGAGCTATTCGTGGCGGAAGAATGAGTCCGTTATTATCGGAATGTGCCATAACGAGAGCTCCGATTAGTCGCGTGGTAACTCCCCATGATGTTGCCCATACGAACTCTTCTTTTCCCTCTTTCGAGGTAAAAGTTACATCGAAGGCTTTGGCAAAATTTTGTCCCAGAAAATGTGAGGTTCCGGACTGCAGGGCTTTGCCATCCTGCATCAACGATTCAAAGGTATAGGTATTTTCTGCTCCGGCAAAACGCTCGGATTCGGTTTTGTCACCTTTAATAACCGGCAATGCCATATAATTTTCAACGAAATTGACATAGATATCAAGGATCTTTAATGCTTCTTCCTGGGCTTCTTCTTTAGTTTCATGGGCTGTATGACCCTCCTGCCAAAGGAATTCAGCAGTACGAAGGAATAAACGTGTACGCATCTCCCAGCGCACAATATTTGCCCATTGGTTTATCAGGATAGGAAGATCGCGATAACTGTGAATCCAGTTTTTATAAGTATTCCATATAATAGTTTCGGAAGTGGGACGGATGATAAGCTCTTCCTCCAGTCGGGCATCTTCATCAACAACTATTCCTTCGCCATCAGGATTATTCTTTAGCCGGTAATGCGTCACAACGGCACATTCTTTGGCAAAACCTTCAACATGTTTTGCTTCACGGCTAAAAAATGATTTTGGAATAAACAACGGGAAATAAGCATTTTCATGCCCTGTGTCCTTGAACATTTTATCGAGTGTGCTTTGCATTTTTTCCCATATAGCATATCCATAAGGTTTGATCACCATACAGCCTCTAACTGCCGAAGGTTCAGCCAGACCGGCCTTAATCACCAGATCATTATACCATTGTGAATAATTTTCCTCTTTGCTGGTCAATTCTTTAGCCATGTTAATAAGTTTGGTATAATATTTGAAAGTTTTATAAATATATTGATTCGTGCAAAGTAAAAAAATAAAATTTATATATTCACCAAAATAAGAAGACGGAGGGTTGGTCATGAAAACTTTAAAATACATAACGGTAATAGCGGCGGTGATAATGGCTTCACTGAACTATGTTGCCGCGCAGGAATACGATGACTTGTATTACGATCCCAATAATGACACTTCGGTTGAACAGGGACAGCAGGATGAACATGCTAAAAGCGATTACGAAAAATACCGGGAATCGCTCGAAAAAGAGGCGATGAACGATACGATCGCTAATGAGAAAAATTCATCAGCAGCCGAGTACAGTGATGATAATGAATATATCGGCTCCGAATATCTTGATGAAGAAGAAGGCGAAAAAAGAAATACCACTTCTGATTGCAATGATTGCGATTACGAAACCCGTTTTCGCCGTTTTAATTCAGCATGTTATAGTTGTGGTTACTATGATATGGTCTATATAGATCCATTCTGGTCATTCGGTTTCTCATGGGGTTATCCATACTGGGGTTGGGGTTTATCGTGGGGCTACCCTTACTATAGTTATTATGGATATTATCCCTATTATTACAGGCCTTATCATTACTATGGCTGGTACGATCCGTATTACTATGGTTCATACTGGGATGGTTACTATCATGGATATTACGAGAATTATTATAATCACGGGTATTATGGTAATGTTTACCACGGTCACCGGTATGCACGATCGTCGAATACATATTATACACCCAGAAGAGGTAGTTCAGTCAATCCGACTGCTTATAGCCGTACTTCCAGGACAACAAATTACAGTCCGCGGACATCAAGTTCACGAAGTAATACATCACCGGCATCAAGGAGTAATACATCGCCGGCATCGAGGACTTATACAACTCCGGCTTCGCGATCTAATGTAACTACAAATACATCCAGAACTTCAACTCCAGTTACCGACAGAAGGACTGAATCTTATTCCAATACACGGACAGCGCCACAAACCCGCACTACTACAAGCGGTAATAGCGGACGTTCTATACAGACACAGGATTCAAGAACTTCTTCACATTACACACAACCGGGGTCAGGCTCCTATAGCAGGTCTTCAACCAGCAGACCATCGACTTACACACAGCCATCTACTCCCAGAAGTTCTTCATCATCTACCCCCAGAAGTTCAGGTTCTTCTTATACTCCATCAAGAAGCAGTTCTTCGGGAAGTTATAGCCGAAGTTCAGGTAATCGCAGTTCCGGCAGCTATTCACGACCGAGCAGTTCAGGGAGTTATTCAAGGTCCAGCAGCAGTTCCGGTAGCTATTCCCGATCAAGTAGTAGTTCTTCAAGTTCCAGAAGTTCAGGCAGCAGTTCACGGTCGAGCAGTTCGAGCAGTTCATCCCGCTCCTCTGGTTCACGGCGATAACTAGATATTATTTAATAATTAGTAAAATCTGTTGAAATGAAAAGGCTTATTCCTTTCTTCATACTTATTCCATTGTCCCTGGTCTCTTTCGGACAAAATCAGGTCGATGCATTACGATATTCACAAACATTTCCAGGTGGCACTGCCCGAACAGTAGCATTGGGCGGTGCTTTTGGAGCTCTCGGAGGCGATTTTTACTCAGTATCACAAAATCCGGCCGGATTAGGTGTGTATCGTGGATCAGAACTTACGTTTACTCCTGAACTATTTTACAGCAGGGTGAATGTCCGCTATAACGGAAATACGGAAGAAGATACAAAATATGACTTCAACTTTAATAATATAGGCTACGTATCTTCATTCAATATCAGTGATAAAGGTATTATCGGGGGTAGTTTTGCCTTTGGATATAACAAACTGAATAATTTTAATGAAAATTTGCTTATCGAAGGTCCCAACGACCAGTCATCGCTGGCCGATATGTTTGTTGAATCGGCTAATTACGGCGAAGGAAACGGACCTGTTGCCCTGATGGATTTAGTGCCATTCACGGAAGGTCTGTTTTACGATGGAGGAATCATCGATATTGACAAC
>CAYUAV010000528.1:0-3336 GCA_964442665.1 uncultured Bacteroidales bacterium | reverse complement strand
TCCTTAATCCCCTGGCCCAATCAAATTGATACCAGTTCAGATTTGTTCCAACAGCATTAAAATCCAGTTTTAATTCAAATAATCCTTCTGATAAGGCCATTTCAAACGTATAACTTTCCCATACCTGCCAGTCGGCAGTTGCAGGGAAGGTAACATTCTGAACAAAGGTATCATCGATACTTAAATCAATGTCACCGGCATAACCTGCATGCCTGAAGGTTACATCATAAAATCCGTCATAGCTAACGTCCAGGTTGTAGGTTAGCCAATCACCTATGTCTACGTATCCAACGTCTTCACCACCTCCTTCGTCACCTGTTGTTTCTGTTTGTGTACCTGAGTTGTCAATAAAATCTTCGGCTTCGATCCTGAAAGACAAGCGTTTTCCATTTTGTGTAACCTGAATAGAATCGGTTAAGGCGCTCTGACTGTATACGTAGATCATTCCTGACCTTTCAGATTCCGATGGGTTATCCGCATCAGCATTAATCTGTATTATTGCATTGCCAATTCCTTCTGTTGCAGAGATTACAACCCAATCTGATGCTGTTGTCAGCTCCCATTCTGTATTGCATTCAATTGTTACTTGTACATCATCACCTTTTAAATAGGGCAAGATTATATCGGAAGTTGAAATTGTAAAATAGCGGGGCATTGTATCTGTAAAATTCATCAGATATTCGGCCTGAACAGCACCGGTAAGAAAAGCCAGCACAGCATTTATCCCGATAGCTACCTCATTGGTAGAATAACTGCATTCTGCATCGAGGTACGATTTTGCCGGATATGTTGAAGGATAGCTTGACGCACCACAATCGGAAACATCGCCGGAATTTGCTCCCCCAACCAACATGCCGGGGACCGGATCAACCACTCCGTCGGCACTTGATATCCTGTGGTGAGGGTGCATTGGGCTTTTGGTTCCGGTGCTTGTTACAAAACAATATGTTGTTGCATTTTTCCCCAGGAGATAATCAAGCGATTCCACTGCAGCATTATAATAACTGGCATCACCGGTAAGCCTGAATACCTGCATGAAAAGCATTCCCCAATTGGCAAAGGCATTGTTTCCTGACCAGTAATAAAAATCGCCGGGAATTCTATAAGGAGAAGTTGAGAGATTATTTTTATTGTCAGATACAAAATCAATAAGTATATTTTTTATCATCTCAATATCAGCATCAGCTGTCAAAGAGTCCTCATTCACAATAAGCGATAATAACCCCAGGGTTTGCAGCACCGGCCAGCCGGGCAAACCAAATGATTGTTCGAAATCAATTGCATCGTAATAACTTGGGTCTTTCGTGGTAATATACAATTCTGCTGCGGCCCATGTGAATTCATCATCAAAACCGGAATCGCCGTATTCCCCGGTATTAATGGCAGGATATCCGCCGGAAGCGGGGGGATTTGTAAACTCAACGTTTGGGTTATCCTGAGCCCATTGCCAGGCCCTTTCGGCCTGGGCTAATGCAGAATCAGCCAACTCAGAATCATACTCTTTGTAAATTCGTGAAGTCATAGCCATAATAGCAGCAAAATCGAGGGTAGCAGCAGTACTTTTAGCAACCACATACCGGGTTGAATTACTCTCCGATGGCATGATAAACCCGCTGAAATTAGCATCAGTTGTTTTATTGTAAACGCCCCCGTCAGTATCCTGCATAGTCATCATCCAGCTTATGTTCCATAGCGCTTCATCGAGGATATCTGGTATACTGTTACTGCTTTCAGGGATGTTTAAATCCAGTGTGTCGTAAAATTCAGAATATGTTTCGTATGCCGAAAGCAAAGTAAAAACAGATATTCCTGAACTGACGATATATTTGTTATAATCACCGGCATCATACCAGCCTCCGGGAGTTGAAATAATTGTGCCGGCAGGCCTTTCTGTTGTAGCTGCAGAAGGAAGCACCACTACTTCTGTATCGGGATGTCCCTCATCACGGGCATAAACGCCTGCGTATTCACTTAAAATTGGAGTTGAAGCCCTGTTATAGTAATAGTATTTTAAGCTCGCTTTTGCCAGGTCAATAAGAGATATGCTATCTACCTGAAAGGAGACGGATTTACCTAAATCGTTTACTACCAATACATATTCGCCGGGTTCGGTTACCAGACTAAAATCAGCTAATATGACATCTTCACCGGAAGAAGAATAATAAGCGGGAGGGAGAAACTGACCTTCAAAAACAGTTGCCCCCAAATCGCTTGTCATTACCTTAAAACTGTCTTGCTCGGTGTTAACCACAGCTGCCAGTTTAATTGAATTAGGAAGATATCCTACCTGGTTTACACGAATATCATAGCTTAACGATTGAGCCATTGTTACAGGGGTTAGTTGAACAAGGACACTAATCAGCAATATATTTTTATTTTTCATGGTATAAGAAACCTTGTAACCGTTTTGATTTTTAAAGTTTTACAAGGTTTAAAAAGAAAACGTCGTTTTCACGGATATCCAGTTCTTTTATAAAAGGGATTCCGGTTTTTACAGTAATGATCTCTTTTGAAATGGGCGATCCGTCGTTTAGTTCTTTAATCTGTTCTACCTGGACTTTAGTAAGCTGAGCAGGTCTGCCCAAATCAACGTAGCTTGTATAGGCATCATTGCAACGATACCCTACTTTGTAGACTTTCAGCAAATAGTTGCCTCCAGGGACATTCGAAATATTGATTTTTAGATTTCCTTTTGATATCGAAGGCAAGTCGCGATTGTAATAGTTCTGGTTGTTTGTTGAATCACCCGGATGCGTATAAGTAAAATCGTACACCAGAACCTGTATATTTCCGTTTTCATCTTTACATGCCCACGAAGTTGGGTCGTTATTTTCCAATTCAATGGTACCTAAACGATTTAAAAACTGATAGGCATAAAATACAGGCTTGTTGATCCCTTGCGTATTAAGCATTCCAAAACCTCCATGAAAAGGTTCAAAGCGTGGTCCGGCTTCTTCAAATATATCCGTAAAAACCCAGTATGACATGGAATTGGCAGCATCACCAACTTGCTTGATTTTCTGAAGGACATAAACCGCTTCGTGATAACTGTCGTGGATGGGGTCAGAAGGAGTATAAGAAGCGCTCCATTCGGTATAGTGCAATTCTAAATTTGGTATTGACGATTCCGAAATTTCCTTGCGGGATTGCAACACATCACTACTAACCGCAAATTCCTGGGGAGCCAGTATGGTGCCTGTATTTCCATATTCATCAAGATATCCGACATTTACGCCATAGGCATGGGTACTGATAAAATCGATGGGGACATCATATTTTTCGCAGAACTCAATCATTTCGCTTTCCCAGGCAGCACCGGCAGTGGCTGGCCCACCC
>CAYUAV010000527.1:0-3345 GCA_964442665.1 uncultured Bacteroidales bacterium | reverse complement strand
TAATCCCGGTCCGTAATCCTCTAAACGCTGTTGAATCGAGGCACTGAACTTTTTATCACCGTTTATATGACTTATGCGGATAAGCTCGCTTAATACATGGGCCGCAATACGCTTCTCAAGTTGAAGATAATCCGCATAGTTACTGTCAAGACTTAAAAGATAATCGAGATCTTCATACGTATTCTCAAGTATGGCATTCGCGATTTCCTCAGCCTTTTCGGGCATATTGATTTTATAATAGTTATCGACCAGTGATAAGATATATAAATCGAAAGGTATGCGTTCATCAGGAAATAGTGTCAGACAACGTTCCATTACCAGCTTTGCCGAGTCTGTTTTCCCCTCCTGTATAAGAGCTGTTGCCAGATTCCCAAAATTATGCCGCATATTGGAAAGCATACGAAGACAATTTTCATCGAGGTAAACATGTTCATCATCAATACCACCCCATTTGAATTTATTCATCATATTTTCATACATCTGCGTTGTATTTATACCTCCTGCATATCCAATATTATCGCGCGTAACAGCCGGAATAACACGATACGACAAACCATTCATTTCGAAAAAATCTTCCAGACCCGAATAGTTATCATTGCCGACCGTGATGGCATAGCATATGGGACGTTTCCACTCGTTCGTGGCAAGAAAATCTAGCGCCATAAGATAGTTTTTTGTGATATAGTTACGTTTTAATTCCCATCGCATTTCACGCACATACTTACTGGCCATTTCGGGTTTAATGGTTCCGTTGGAGAAGACCAGTACAGAATCCGCAGCATACCTTAATTTATGCTGGGGAATATAATAAATAGGTTCAGGAATTCCGGGTAAAAGCTGCATTTGAATTTTGTCGTCTGCCACGAATTTTATGGCTTCCTTCAAATCGATATAGCCTTTCACCCG
Organism: uncultured Bacteroidales bacterium; assembly: GCA_964442665.1. Classification (GTDB taxonomy): domain Bacteria; phylum Bacteroidota; class Bacteroidia; order Bacteroidales; family UBA10428; genus UBA10428. The sequence goes on along the minus strand of CAYUAV010000527.1, from coordinate 2,439 downwards.
ATCGTACAGATATACAATTTCTCTCTTACCCTGTTCATACTGATCATGCGTAAGTGTCATTTTAACTGGTTCCGAATCATAAGCTTTATGCCCCATCTGTTCAATGTACCAGTCGGCTGACAGGTAACTCAGGTTAATGACCCGAATATCGGTTCTAACACCTTCAACTTCCTGAACATACCACAGGGGAAATGTATCGTTATCGCCATTAGTGTAGAGAATAGCATTCTTCCCGCAGGAAATAAGGTAATCCGTAGCAAAATCGCGGGCAACATATCTCCCCGACCGATCATGATCATTCCAATTTTCAGCAGCCATAATGATTGGAACAGGAATAAAAAAGAGCGTTGCGAGAACGGAAACAACTTTATCGTACTTAATTATTTTACCGACCAGATTAGCAATTATTAGTAATAATAAAAGAAGACCCAGCAGGAATGCCATTGACCAAGTGAAGGTAAGCCTGCCATTCCATGCAAAATCGAATATGCCTAACACGGCTATGGTAATTAATCCCCGAACTGTGTAATTCTTTAACAATACATTATCTGCAGCCCTGGCTGCTTTATAAAAAGCAATTACAGCTAACCCGATCCAAATGGTAAATGCATAAAAAGAAGCTGCATAGGCATAATCGCGTTCTCTGGGCTGCAAAGGATTCTGGTTTAAATACATTACAATTGCAACGCCTGTAAAAAAGAACAGCGACATGACTACCCAAAAATTCCGATTATCCTCTTTATACTGAAAAAATAATCCAAGAAGACCAAGTGCCAGGGGTAGCATAAAATAGGTGTTCCGGGCTCTGTTATTAAGCATAGTCTTTGTTAGTTTATCCTGGTTGCCCAGTCGTGCCGCATCAATAAATTTTACTCCTGTTAACCAGTTCCCGTAAGTAATGTCTTCCTTGTAGTTCCCCTGAATATCATTCTGCCGTCCCGAAAAATTCCACATAAAATACCGGAAATACATATATCCCAGCTGATAGCGTATAAAGAAAATCACATTGTCCGTAAAACTCGGTTTCTTTTTTGGCCGACTGTAATCGTACACCACATTTCCATACCGATCCTTCATCACATTTCCATCTTTATCAAACCGCGTTTCATAAACATCGCTTTTTTTCAGGCCTGTCCATCGCAGATAAGCATCGACATGATCAGACTGATTACTGTACATTCTGGGGAACAGCGTCATATAATTCTTATCATAATGATACTTTGGCCTGAAACTGATCTGACGATATTTCCCATCTTCCGGAATAATTACCGGTTTCCCCTCGCTTTCCCTGACTATAGGAGCATTGAAGTACTGACCATATAAAAGCGGTCGGTCACCGTATTGCTCACGATTCAGATATGATAGTAAATTGAACAGGTTTTCAGGATTGTTCTGATCCATAGGAGGATTTGCTAAGGATCGTATAACTATCATAGTATAAGATGAATATCCTATTATAAATACAGTAATCATTAAAATAATTGTATTGCCTAATACTTTTGCCTTTCGCTGCGTGTATCGGATTCCGTAAATGATTAGTCCTGTAATAATTATTAAATATATGAATACACCTGACCAGTATGGCAATCCAACAGAGTTAACAAAAAAGCGTTCGAAAATGGCAGCAAATCTGACCAGGCCCGGAATGAGTATGTACATAACACCAGCCAAGATAATGGCCGAAACTGCCAGGGATAGTAATGCACCTTGTATTGAAACTTTATATTTTTTAAAGTAATAAATTAAAACAATAGCAGGAATTGCCAATAAATTAAGGAGATGAACTCCAATTGATAAACCCATAAGGTAGGCTATAAAAATCAACCAACGGTTTGAATATTTTTTGTCAGCTACATTTTCCCATTTCAGAATTGCCCAAAAAACCACAGCTGTAAAAAGCGAAGAACTGGCATAAACTTCACCCTCGACAGCGGAAAACCAGAATGTATCGCTAAATGTATATGCTAATGACCCTAAAATAGCTGATCCGAAAATTAAAATCATTTCTGTAGTATCCGCCTCATCCTTATCTTTAAGGATCATTTTCCGGGCAAGATGACTTATGGTCCAAAAGAGAAAAAGAATAGTAAATGCACTTGCAAGCCCCGAAAGTGCATTGATCATAATAGCCACTCTTCCTGTATTATTACCAGCCAATAGTGTAAATATGCGCCCAACCAGCAGGAAGAAAGGTGCTCCAGGAGGATGCCCCACTTCAAGCTTATATGAGGCAGCAATAAATTCACCACAGTCCCAGAAACTTGCTGTAGGTTCCAGTGTTGATAAGTAAGTGATAGCGGCAATTACGAATATTATCCAGCCAATAAGGATATTAAGAGTAGAAAATTTCTTCATCGGAATTAAAAATTTTGTCGACAAATAACGGCATTTTCCAATGAAAATAAAAAAGTTGCGATTTTGATTTTTTACCTCTTAACG
>CAYUAV010000526.1:0-3377 GCA_964442665.1 uncultured Bacteroidales bacterium | reverse complement strand
TTTAATCTGGCCTTTCATCCCTGGAAAGAACCCGTTGAGAGATTTGTAAAAGAAGCGGAAATAAAAAAACTTGTGTACGCAATTCCTGTTGTTGGACAGGAAATCTTCATTGATTCGGTAAGGCTATATAATCCCTGGTGGCGATAAAACACGTATAAGCTTGATCTTCAGTGGCATATATTTTCTATTATAATTAACTAGATATTTAGTTGTAAAACTAAGAATTTAGTTTTATATTTGTTTGATAAAATTAACCTGAATTTCTCCTATGAAGGAACTCACCAAGGCAGAAGAGCAAATTATGCAGATACTTTGGGGATTGGAGAAGGGATTTGTGAATGATATCATTGACAAAATGCCTGAGCCAAAACCGGCTTACAATACCGTTTCGACCATTATCAGGATTCTGGAAAAGAAAGGTTTTGTCGATCATCGGGCGTATGGAAAGACATATGAGTACTTCCCGCTGATTCTAAAGAATGAATATACTAAAGGATATCTGAAAGGATTTATTAAAAACTATTTTTCAGATTCATACAAAAATCTGATCTCTTTTTTCTCCAAGAATGAGAAATTATCGGTAAGTGAATTGGAAGACATTGTGAATATGTTACAGACACAGATTGAAAACAAAAAAAGGGAGGGTGAATAGTATGATCGGTTATTTATTAAAATCGGGAATCCTGCTGGCTGTATTTTACATTTTTTATATACTGGTTTTACGACAACTGACCTTTTTTAAGCTTAACCGTTCCTATTTACTCGTGGGGGTGATTTTTTCGTTACTTCTTCCAATAATTCCTCCAGTTCGATTTTTATCACCCGAAAAAGAAATGTCAAGATTCATTGAAGGTATTACGATTACGAATAATATTGGCGCTGATAAGTATAACAAATCATTGGAATTGATCAATCCGTTGATAGTTATTTACCTGGGCGGTATGGCCTGGTTTATACTTCGTCTTTTTTTTGGCCTGGGTAAATTAGTGTATCTGTGTTTAAGGTTCCCTTCAACCCGGATCGATGGTAAACGAACCGTGGTACTTGAAGGCAATCAGGCTCCGTTTACTTTTTTCAACATCCTGTTCATTACCAATAGTAATTTGCCGATCGACAAAGATGACAGCATCATTAAACATGAACTGGCACATATTTACCAGTTTCATTCCATTGATCTGATTTTACTGGAATTTGCCGTAATAGTGCAATGGTTCAATCCTTTTATCTGGCTGATAAAAAGAGCGCTAAAGGAAGAACATGAGTATGCGGCCGATGATCAGGTTGTGAAAGAAGGTTATAACAAACTAACATATCAGCAGTTACTTTTGGAACAAACCATGGGTGTTACTGCTATGGGGTTAGTCAATTGTTTTAATAATTCTCTATTGAAAAACAGAATAAAAATGATGACCAAGAATAAATCGGGTATAAATACCCGTTTGAGATATTTGCTTACCCTTCCGATGATTGTTATGATCTGTACTGTGAGTTTACTGGATGTCAATCAAGTATTGGCTCAGGATGACCAGGTGTATGATAAAGCAGATGTAATGCCGGAGTTTCCGGGTGGTATGCAGGAAGTTAGGTTGTTTCTGGCACAGCATCTGATATATCCGGAAATAGCAAAGGAACAGAAAGTTTCAGGTAAAATATATGTTCAATTTATAGTAAATGAAGATGGGAGCGTAGAGGATGTAACTGTTTTACGAACTGATATAGATGATATAATTGAGGGAGAGAAGACCATGATCAGCTATTCAACACCGGAAGAATTAAAAACCTCACCTAAAAAAGAAGGTATTACAGCATTGAAAGAAGAAGCTATCCGGGTGGTGAATAGCCTTCCTGAATTTACTCCGGGTTTAATAGAAGGAAAACCTGTAAAAGTTCGCTTTACCTTTCCTATTAACTTTGCTTTGGAGTGAGTTATAGCTTTTGTACTTTTTAAAGCTTCCTGTTTCTGACGGAGTATTTGAATAAAAATTAATGAATATTGCTGAAGGGTTGTGAAATACTCAGCAGCCATATTCTTTTTTCCTGGTTAAATTGTAAACTCATCCGGTTTTATTATAACAGAACTGGACTTAAGCAGATGCGATGAATTGTATCTATGGATGAAATTCATTAAATTTCCTGAAAGTAATAATATCCAAACTCCTATGACACAATTTCATCGTTACATTACTTACCTCTGGTTTTTGCTGATTTCTTCACAATTATCCTTCGGACAAAAAGTTGCTGACGGTCCGGGATGGACAGGCGAAGCAATCGTACCGGATGAAGATTTTTATAACGTTTCCAACTGGATAACAAATGCTTCTGCAGGTAGCTCGTGCAGTGTTACTGCAAGTGATACAAGTGTTGACCTTCACTGGAGTTTATCGGCCGGTAGCGATCAATGGGTACAATGTTATATTGTGTTATCCGAACCTGTTTCGCTCAGTAAATACGATCTGTTTGGTTTTGATCTGCATGGTAGTGCCTGCAATGCCGGTTATCCCTGTCATAAGAAACAGGTTATAGAAGTGAAATTTGAAGACGGGTCATTACAGGCTTCCCATATCCGTTATGGGGAAGAAGGCATTCTTTGTGTCAATCGATGGATCAATAAACTTTTCTTTACCAGATATGACAATTCTTTTTCTGTTCCCGATGGTTTTAACTGGGAGCATGTCCAGGTGATTTCTTTCGGTGTAAAAGCACATCCATGGGCAGATACAGTACCCGCCGATTCAGGAGTTTTTTCCTTCAGGAACCTGGTTGCCGATACAACAGGAAGCTGGACAAGGCCTGACGAGCCGGAAACTCTGAATACACCTTCGGACACGCTTCTGAAGATTAAGGAAAATGCCCTGGATTTTATTCTCTTACGTCAGACCGGCACAGGTTTATTAACTACATGGATGGAAGACGGCAGGTCATATTTATATGGCCAGGGATTAGCGCTGAAAATCCTTACACTCGAGGGAAACTGGAATGGAGCGGATAATCCTGTGAATGAATGTGCCGATGCAGCTCGAAATCTTGCCAGGTTCCTGGCCGGTCATCAGCAGAATGCCGGATACTGGCCGAGGGCATGGAACAGCTATACAGGAGATTCTGTTGTTTTATATGAAGATGACGGAACCATATGGATGGGGGATTTTCCCTGGATGCTTATCGGGTTATACAGCTATTTTAAAAAATCGAACGATTCTGCAGTATTGAATTCGATCAATAAAGGGGCCGGTTTTCTTAAGTCTCTTATTGATCCCGACGGCAAATTTTATACCCTGCATGTGCCTTCAGGAGACAGAATACCCGTTACCAGCAGTGAGGCTTACGCTGCAGCCATTGGAGCATTGCTTGAACTGGGAGATGATGTGCTTGCCGGAAAG
>CAYUAV010000525.1:0-3378 GCA_964442665.1 uncultured Bacteroidales bacterium | reverse complement strand
TTTACCCTGGTACATGCCGCAATCGAGAAGGATACGTTTCCCGTATTTTGTTGTTATAAGATGTTTGCTGCCGGTGACTTCGCGGGCAGCGCCCAGAAATGCGATATTCATAAAAACTATTTTGAAAGTGAAAACGAATAAAGGTAATGATTTCGGAGGATCATGCAATAGATCATTATTAACCTGACCATCTTCCCTCCTATAAATTAAAATATCCTTATTCGTTATTTCATGCTTCCTCCTGCATAATCTCATCAGGCAGGTATTTTGGAATTGTATTAATAGCATCTGTTTGAAAGAAGAAAGAGACTTAAAATGCAAACACTTATTGTATTTCTTCCACTAAAATTTGTAACATTAAAAAGCAAACAATCATTTCCTAATCATAGGAAAATAAAAATAGAAAAGCAGTAACACTAAGGCAACCACATAAATTAAGTTCAATGATTAAATATCGATGTATGAAAAAATTACTAGTAATCTCCCTGCTTCTTGTATCAATTTCTTCCTGTAAAACACCCGAGAAATTAATCAGCCAGGGTAACCTCAACCAGGCCCAGGTACTTTGCAATCAATCAACCGGGGCAAAAAGAAAAAATTGTCTTACACAAATCGGGTATGCTTACCTTAATAAAGGTGAAATAAAAAAAGCAGCCACCTTTTTCGATGATGCTAATAACCTTGATGGATTAAGCAAAGTGGCAGAAGCTTTTCTTAAAAAAAATGATTATGAAAATTATATAAAATATGCCTTTTATGCTCAGCGGCAAGAACAAATGATTGATGATTTTACGAACAATCTTTACAACTGGTCACTTCTGTCGGCAGATAATGCAGATTTAAAATTATCCAAGGGGAAAGCAGTATTTTCTAATTCTGATAATGGTTATGTTAAAATTATTTCCCCTTCCGATTTTTCTTTTGATCTCAGCAAAAATTTTATTATTCATACAAGATTCAGGAGAATTGACAATACACAGAACCAAAGTACCTCCATTGTATGGGGACTTGATAATTTATCTACTTTTTGTATTTATGGAATTAGTGATTATGGAAATTATGTGTATTCAAAGCCTGAAAACAACGAGTGGGTATATATGATAAGTTATACAGAATCAAACACAATTAGTAAAGGCAACACAACGAATACATTGACTATCCTTAAAAGTGATAATAAAGTCATATTTTATATCAATGATATATATGTGAATGAAGCGGCCTTTGATCCTAGTCGGGGAAATAAAATCGGTCTTTTAATAGAATCAGGTGTCACTGTGGAGTTATTGGATTACAGATTATATACCATCCCTTCATTTAATGATTTCTGCCGACAAAAAGCAAAGGAAGTATTAAATGATGAACAATATGATTTGGCTATTTGGTTATTATCTAAAATCGGAGCTAAAGAACAATTATTAGCATTAGCACAATCACGATTCAGTAATAACGATTTGTATACCTGTCAAATAGCATTGGATTCAATGCATATATCAACAAGTATGAAAAATATCCTGCTTGGTAATTTTTATAACACAAATTCAGACTATAAAAAAGCATCAGAATGTTATAAACATGCCGGATTTTCAAATACATCAGATTTGGTTGAAATCATGTTACATGAAGATTTTGTTGACAATCGAAATAACTGGGTTGTAGGCAAAAATGATTACCGTGATAATAAAATTGAAAACGGGAACTATTTCATTCAACATTTTAAAGATGGTTATTATTATAATAGTTCCGAGGTACTTGATTTAAATAAAGATCTCGACTTTTCAGTTGAATGTGTAATTAAAAAAATAGATGGCCCGAACAATAATTCCATGGATGTAATATGGGAATATAAGGATGAAAAAAATTATCAAACATTCGGAACATCGAATCAGGCAAGCTTTGTTGTTGACAAATATGAGAATGGCTCATGGATAACAAAAATAAACTGGACCAAATCACCCTATATTATTACTGATGATTATAACATTTTATCAATACTCAAAGATTCCTCAACAATACAGTATTTCATAAATGGTTACTGGGTTTGTGATTATCCGTTTGAAGCTAATGAAGGGAAGAAGGTTGGTATAGGACTATCTGGAAAATTAACGATAGCCATCGACAGATTAACCGTCAAACAACTTGCGCCGGTTTCAATAGCAAACCATATTTGTCAGCAGCAATTAAATAATAATGATTACACTAAGCTTGCACAATATTACATGAGCCGGTTCGAATACCTTAAAACCATTGAATTCGCGGAAAAATGTAACAATAGAAATCTGACCCTCAAGTCGGTTCCATATGCTATTCAGGAGTTACTTGTAAATAACAGACCAAATGAGGCCTTACAACTTTGTGAAAAATATCTGGATGAAAACACTGCAAAAAAAAGTTATATGGATATTGCAAACTACTTAATTTCTAAAAAAAACTATAATAAAGCAGAAGAAATGCTTAAAAAAGCAGGACAGCACAAAGAAGCCTATTTAGGTCTGGCAAAAGTAAACGAACTTATGGGTGATATGGAAAAAAGCAGGAAATATACCAGTCTTGCCGGTGATTTATATTACAATGAAAAACAGTATGAAGAGGCTCTGTCATATTACCAGGCAGCAGATGATATAGCAGGTATTGAAAAAATTATTATGTCCTATGTAAATGCAAAAGATTTTGAAACTGCAATGGATATAGCAAAAAGTATAAATGATCCTAAACTGGAAAACAATATACGTATAGCTGAGGGAAAAAATAATATGGCTGAAAAAAAATATGAAGATGCCATTAAAATATTCCAGGAAACGGGAGTGATTGATTTAGAAAAGGAATGTTATTTAAAGATGGGTGATGAATATTGGGCAACTAAAGAGTATGATAAAGCCGAGCAATACTATGAGCTTGCAGATGCCCAGACTAAGCTCAGAGAGTTATACCAATTAATTGCCTATACTTATTATAAAGAAAAAATGTACGCCAGTGCAAAAGAATATTACAAAAAACTCGGAAACAATCAGAAAGTAACGGAATGTGAATCAAAAATACAACGGTTACCTGTTAAGCCAGGCGACTGGAAGGGTGAACATATTTCATTCACTGTTGATGATGATGGCAAAAACATACCAATTTTGTACGTTTCGTATCCTGTGCGTAATAGCGATCGATATTCAATTTCAATGGCATACGATGTAGAAATTGATGAAAATAATCAGTTTAGCCAATCCTTTGGTTATTATACAGGTGATTTTGATATTAAAGGTGTTTTTGTTTCCAATACAGAAGCGATTGTAACTGTGGACGGAATATATATTGGTGGCACAAAGGGGAAACAAAAGATTATCGTAAACTGGTACGAGAAAGAGAAAGAGAAATAAAAGAAGTTGTAAA
>CAYUAV010000524.1:0-3378 GCA_964442665.1 uncultured Bacteroidales bacterium | reverse complement strand
ATGTAATAATTATCTGAGGGGAGTATTCCGTTAGTTTCAATCATAAGAGCAATGACCGGATATTCCTGTTCAAGAATATCTCCATACGTATTTTCGGTGAGAATGGTCCTGTGATCATATTCACAATAAAAATCTTTGATTTCAGGACTGGGGATTACCAGTTGAGGACTGGACCGGAATACAGCTCCATCTTCTGTTTTTACTTCAAGATAACAGGTTGAACCAATTTTTGCTGCATTATCTGCTGTAATGTTGGCTGTATATACTCCGTTACCCGAATGGTAATAATGAACCTGGTTTCCATTTTCATCTATCACATTAACATCAGCATCTGTAACCCCTATATAATAAGGCCTTTCGTTATAGCGTGAATAGACAATCCGAACGGTATGCTCTCCCTGCTGAGTGGTAATAGAACCTTCAATAGCCAGAAATGAGTCGACATTCTTAATGTCCGGCTGAAATACTTCGCTACAGCCAGTTATACCGATTATGAAAAATACCATAAACAAAATCCTCTGCACTATCAAAATCTTATATTGTAATATTATTAAAGAAATCGAAAAACTCGTTACTTATAGCGGGTTTTATATACTCTTCGCTCGACTTTAAGTAAAAAACCCGGAAGCTCCGGCAATCCTCAAATCCGATTTTATAATATATTTATTCTACCAGATTGCTAAGCTGACCCAGATATGCAATAATTTTGGCAAAATCCTGCTCATTTTTGGCTTTCAGTTTGTTACTCCGTGCATACCGTGCTATTTCTCTCTTGTACCGGGGAAATTTTTGTTTCAGATAAGATTTCTTAAGTCTGGCAATTTCGAAGGTATTATTCATATAGATATAGTAGCGGTCTTCATTAATAAACTCATCAATAAACGGCATCTCGGGAGTTCGAAGTGGTAACACAGTTTTCTGATGAAGTTTATAGAATGCGATCTTTCCCTCGTGCAGTACTTCCAGGAAATAATCCGAGTGTATCTTTTTTACCCCCAGATCACTGTGAACCCTTTTGAAATACCTGTTGATACCTTTATCATTATATGAAAACGCTGCAACAAGATTTTCCTCAGGCAGGACCAGCCGTTTCAATTCTTCATTATACACAAGGATAAATTGTCCATAGGTGTCGAATTTAAATTCAGCCTTTGGAATAGTATTCCCGTCCTTCAGGAAAACAGTCCCTTTTACCCAGTCGTCAGTCAGATATGGATTCCCCTTTATCTGCATGTATGTCTTATTATAGACCTGTCCTCTCAGCGGATAATAACGAAGTTCCGGATACTCTTCCGATGCAAGTCTGACGGTTTGAGCACGAGAATTTTGAAGCACACTGATCATTACAAAAAAAACGAGTATATATTTCATGACATTGAAGTTCATTTGTATCGATTAATCTTGTGCAGTTACCCTGAAAGAAGTCTGGTATTTTACCGGTACCGTACCTTTTGTGTATCCCATGATATCGATCACATATTCACCTTCCTCGTCGGAAGTATTAAAATTAATCTCAGCCACGCCGTTCGGGTCGGGCAATAAAAAAGGATTCCAGTAAAGCTGATTGACAAAATCAGGTATCCGCGAACTATTTCCAGGTTTTTCCGTGTGGAATACATGCTTTTCATTTTTATTCACATACCCGGGAATATTATAAACCGTCCGTCCGTTTTTCTTTTCATTTTCAATTTTATACTTCTTTGTTGTATAAACAGCCAGCAATCCGTTATACAGTAATTCCCCCGCGACATGCAAACCGGATTGGATCTCAACCCGCTGTATATCGTCAGAATTGAGTTCGTATAATTCCCTGTAATCGGAAATATATATCCCATCGACCAATACAATGGGATTTTCGGAACGGATGTTATCCTCGGTATGGAAAATAGTCAATTCACATTTGGCATTGTTATACTTGTACCGGACCCGCGGAAGAATTTCACGGGCTATTTCCTCAAAGTTCGGCAAAAAGAAAAATATTCCCGGGTACACAACGATTTCAGGTTTGCCATAAAATCTTTCTTCCAGGTATGTCGAATCAATTGAGTTACCCGTATTTTTTAATTCATTATTTTTGAAGGCCCGTTGAATTAAAACACGCTGAGCTTCATTTTGTATATCTTTTACAAATCGGGAACTATGCTCTACCACCAGCTCTTTTTGGCTCTGCTTTACTCTTGAATTATAGTAAAACTTTTCATCGACCTGGATATTATTATCTGCATTTACAGGAATTCCTTCAAAGTACAGGAACAGATTTGCTTCTTTGTTACCATTTTCATTCAATAACATGGCAAATTGACCGGTAGAATCAGCCGATGCAGCAACGATAACTCCCAGTGTGTCTTTTATGGCCAGAATAATATTAAAATTTTTCAATGTCGATGTGCCAACGCTATTGATAATTTGTCCTGTAAACAGCATCCCTAAATCTTCTGCCGGGTATTTTGTTTTATTCCGACCATATTGCATCGATAACGGGTAATATCGCGGTAACATGAGTTGCAAATCCTTTGAGGTCTTACTTTCTTCACTCTTCATCCTGGTTATGCTGTCCGGCAAATCAGCATGTTGCCAGCCGGGAGGCATTTTATGTACACATACCGATAAACCGGTTTCGGACTGCATCGGGAGCGATGACAGATCCAATTTTATACTTACAGGCTGTCGGGTTGAGTAAATGCTGTCCGTTCGGCTGACTATATCAGACGGAGCTATCATAAATGGCTGTTGAAACAACAGATTGTTGCGATTATCGGTTAGTAACAGATTATAATAACCGTATTCAGGAATAAGCTGAGTATTGATTTCTTTTTTAAAAAATTCCGTATGTACCGTTTTTTCCCAAAGATCAATATTATCCGCTATCAGTTTGATTTTTAGTTGCGATGGAGGTACATTACTGCCATCGATTTTAACAAGCAAACTTCCGTTTTCTGATAATGTTGCAGAAACCGAATATCCCGAATATTCAACCGCAGGTAAATTATATGTCACATCGCCATTAACCGAATCAAACACCGCCAGCCGGTAATTTTTACCCAGGAACGGAGTAAATAAAAATTCAGCCTGGCCGTAATTATCAGTAGTAACAGATTGTATAATTTTAGCGGGAATTCCTTCCTGAAGCGATACTTCCAGACTCTTACCCAATAAACCGGGAATTTTGATCTGCATCCGTACAGACAAATCGTCAATTAATTTACCTCCCTGGATATTAACCTCCGGAATAAAGGGAATTTCGTATGTGGATAATATCTGCAACGATTCATTATCATACTGGTTATAAATATAAACAGGATACGATGCGAATGTTTGTTCTCCAAAATTCCTCATCCACTGTGTATACGCTTTCAGACAATATATACCCGATGAAAG
>CAYUAV010000523.1:0-3395 GCA_964442665.1 uncultured Bacteroidales bacterium | reverse complement strand
GGAGCCTGACCGATGACTGCGGCAATACCACCACCCATATACAAATTATTACAGCTACCGACACGATATCCCCGACATTCACGGCTCCGGCAAATGACACAATATGTCGTGACCTGAACTGTAATTTTGATGTAAGTACATTTATTACAGGAGATGTTACGGATGAAAGTGATAACTGCACCGCAATATTGAATGCTTTCTATATAGATAACTATTCAAATTTGACCAGTTGTGATACTGCCGGTTTCATAATACGTAGATGGATGCTTAGCGATGATTGTGGAAATACAGCTATTAAGAATCAGATTATTTGGATTGAACCTACACCGACTGCAAATCTTATCATGAAAAACGATTCCATTTTCTGCACGGGTTTATTAACAGATGTTCTGATATCGAGTATTACACAACCAATATATGATATCCGGTTCAGATATGTAATTGAACCGCTATCACCGCCAGATATCAGCATTATTTACTCAGGAGCAACTACCAATTTGGAAAAGAATGACCGGATCACCGACACGATCATTAATTTATCGGATGAAGTACAATATATCAATGTAATAGTCACACCCTATCTTATTAATCCTTTTGGAACAGAAACATGCGGAGGTATAGATGATACACTAAAGTATGCCATTACACCGGGTCTGAAAATGCATGACTGGGCAAAAAGTTTTGTATTTGATACGATCAACCTGAGATGTTTCCATGATAATTCCGGTGTAATTTATCTGAACTCGACAGGGGGTATTACGGCGTATCCTGCTTATGGTTTTTACGATCTTGATTATTATTTTGAAGGGTCTGAAGTATTTGAGGATTCAGTTGATAATCTGGCAGCCGGCACATATGATCTGCATGTTGAAGACTGGTCGGGCTGTAAGGCGGATACATCAATAACCCTTTACGAACCTGATTCCCTCTGGAGTGAGCTTATTACATCTACTGATATAATTTGCGAAGGTGAAACTGCCGATTTTCTGGTTGTTCCACATGGGGGTACATATTATCATCAAAGCGGTATTGATTACGGATATACAGTTGAGTGGAAGGAAGTAGGAACCTATCAGGGAGGAGAGCCCTATCCGAATCCGCTGGTTGGGGCATCGTTTGGTGAATATATATGGGAAGTGACGGATTCTAACGAATGTCTGACGGAAGGATACAAGTATCTTCAATCCGGAAATGTTGCAATATTCGTACAACCAAGTGTAACTTATGGTGATGATGAGTATGGAATCAGTTGTCATGGTTACGCCGATGGAGAGATTGAGGTTCAGGCAAATACCTCCGGAGATCAATTATTGAATTATATACTTTACGATGAGCTCTGGAATATTTTGGACACAAGAACCACGATTTCTCCTTCCCAGTTCTTTTCTCCTCTGGGGCCTGGAAAATATTATGTAACCGTCGAATCTCCTAACAGTTGTATTACAACTGACAGTACAATACTTACTGAACCTGATGAGCTTCTTATTGCAGATACTAACATAAGTATCTACAATGCAATATATAATGTTTCTTGTTCCTATTCAGCGGATGGCTTTATACATGTTGATTTGGTAACCGGTGGGCATGGTAGTTATACATATGAATGGAAGCAGGATGGGATGTTACTTCCTGAAATTGGTGCATTGCTTGATAATATTCCTGCAGGAAATTATCGGGTTAAAGTTTCTGATCCTGTGAGATGTTTTGATACTATGAGTATTGCATTGATTGCTCCACCGGAAATAGTTGTGCTTGTCGATTCCAGTAATATAGATTGTTTCGGTGATAATACCGGCTCAATCAGCATAACTGCTTCGGGAGGTATTGGGGAGTTAACCTATTACTGGCCCGGCCAGGGAGTTTATGATGCAAATCTGATAAATCTGCCTGCGGGAACCTATGTTTATATTGTATCAGATGAAACAGGATGTTTTGATAAGGATAGTGTCAAGCTTGAGGAATCGCCCGAGATGGTTATCAATTCAACCGTTTCGGATTATAATGGATTCGAAATAGCCTGTTACGAAGGTAATGATGGCTGGATTCAGGTAATGTCTTCAGGAGGCACAGGGGGTCATACATATAGCTGGGAATTCAATGGTAATCCTTTAAGCGATAATGGCAATCGCATTGAAAACCTGGAAAACGGAACGTATGATCTGACCATTACAGATGAATTATTGTGCGAGCATGAAGAACAATATTTGTTACATCAGCCCGATCAGATAGAATATCAGGGAGTAGCAACAGATAAAGTATGCGAAGATTATGGTAGTATAATCTCCAGTATTTCCGGTGGTGTACCTCTTGAAGGTAACAATTATAATGTACTATGGAGCAATGGCAGAACAACATATAATATTAATGGATTATTACCCGGAACCTATACTATAACAGTAACTGATCTCAATGCATGTTCTGTTAATGATTCAGTTTTGGTAGGTGAAGAATCGTCGATGGAAATTGAAATCTATATCATTGACTCGGTACAATGTAATGGATTTGCAAACGGACGATTGGGACTGAATATTGAATATTATACTGAACCGCTGATATACCAATGGAGTCAGTCAGCCGTAAATAGTGCTACAATCGGTAATGTGTCATCAGGACTTTATTCCGTAACGGTTACCGATGCTCATGAATGCGTATCGGAAGATACGATTATGGTACCGGAACCGGATATTCTTGAATCAAATATACTGGTAGAAGATGTTCATTGCTATGATAGTGCTGATGCATCAGTTGTTTTGGGCGCAAAAGGAGGGAATGGGGAGTATTATTATTGGTGGGATAATGAACCGGTAAATGGCGACTATGTTGAAAACCAATCTGCCGGAGAGCATCAGGTAATTATTTTTGACAGGAAGGATTGTCAACTGGAAGAAGTTGTTGAAATAAATCAACCTGAACAGATAACAATATTTGCAGAAGAAGGTGATATTATCAGTCCTGATTGTGAGTATTCCATTAATGGTGAAATTACTGTTACTGTCGAAGGAGGAACTCCACCTTATGGCTATGACTGGCCGGATATTGAAAATAATAACTCGAATCACGTTGAAGGTTTGAGTGTCGGAGTATTTACCGTTGTTGTAACGGATAATAATAATTGTAAAGCCAGTCAGCCATTTACGCTGGAAAAACGTCTGCCCGCCTGTCTTGATATTCCTTCAGCTTTTTCGCCGAATAACGATGGGCGTAATGACATGTGGATCATCCTGAATCCTTCAAATATGGAAATCCCTGTCTCAGAATTATATCCGGATATGATAATTGAGATTTTCGACCGGTATGGACAAAAACGGTGGGTATCGCAACCGGGTTATATGAATAGCATTGAGACAGGATGGAATGGCGAGGACCGGAACGGTCAAATATTACCGGTCGATACC
>CAYUAV010000522.1:0-3397 GCA_964442665.1 uncultured Bacteroidales bacterium | reverse complement strand
TTAAATAATATTCTTGAGATTTTCTGGCTTATCGTCTCAATAATAACTCTGGCAACAGGAATCCATTCCACTTTTAAACATGGATTCAGGAACTCTTACATGTTTTTTATAATGACAATTCTTGCATTTCTATTGTATCTTGCACGCAGAACATTGAGAATTAAAAATTCAGCAAACAGTTAAATGAGCTCATTTGTTCTGATATTATTATCCCTCATTTTCAGCGCTTTTTTTTCAGGAGTTGAAATAGCTTTTGTCGCTTCGAATCGCTTAAGAATAGAACTTGATAAAAAACAGGGACTATTTTCGGCAAAGGTTATCTCAGTGTTTGTTAATAACCCGGGCAAATTTCTCGCAACAATGCTGGTGGGTAATAATATTGCTCTCGTACTATACGGAATTCTGATGGCCAATATTCTTGCACCGGTTATCAGGCCTTTTTTCGTCTCTCCCATCTCAATCATGTTAATGCAAACGCTCATCTCTACATTATTAATACTGGTGACAGCCGAATTCCTGCCAAAAATCGTTTTCCGCTCAATTCCGAATCTGACATTAAATATTTTCAGTGTCCCGGGTATGTTATTTTATATAGCATTCTATCCGGTAACTTCACTGATTGTTTGGCTTTCAGATACAATTATCAAAGGTTTTCATAAACATAATGGTAAAGAAATTAAAACACGTCAGGTATTCAACAAGATAGATCTTGTACATCTGATGCATTTGTCGGGGGAAAATGAAGATGATGAATCATCGGCCGACAACGATTTGAAACTCTTCCAGAACGCCCTCGATTTCTCTTCGGTAAAGGTTCGCGATTGCATGGTTCCCCGAACAGAGATTATCGCAGCAGAATTTCATACCCCAATCGAAGAATTACATCAGAAATTCATCTCTACCGGATTTTCAAAAATTTTAATCTATCGCGATAATATCGATAATATCGTCGGCTATATTACATCAAAAACACTCTTCAAAAAAATTAAGAATCTAAATAACTGGCTCATTGAAGTACCTTTTGTTCCTGAAACCATGTCGGCCCGAAGGTTACTGGAAAAATTTATTCAGGAAAAGAAAAACCTTGCGGTTGTGGTTGATGAATTCGGCGGTGTTTCAGGTATGCTCACTATAGAAGATATTATCGAAGAGATCTTTGGGGAAATTGAAGACGAACATGATACTACCGAACTGATCGAAAAGAAAATCAGCGAAAGTGAATTTATATTTTCAGGAAGGCTGGAAATTGATTCTATCAACGAAAAATATCATCTGAATATTCCCGAATCGGAAGATTATGAAACACTTGCCGGTTTTATCTTTCAGCGACACGAAAATATTCCACTGCTAAATGAGCAGATCATTATTGAACCCTTCACATTTAAGATCCTTAAGGTATCGAAAACCAAAATCGACCTCATTCATTTGAAAATCATTGTCGATTAGTAAATTGTCTTTATTTCCTTACGGGATAATTTAGTCAGTTCTTTCATTACCCTGTTCAATGGTTATTTATCATTCGTTTTTCCAACAATAATTAATCGTTCAAAATTTCCCATGTTTCTGTTGTATATACCTATTAATTATTATCTTCGTACCCTGTTTTTCAAACCTAAAATTCTTATTCAATGGCAATTATACAAAGGATCAGGATGCGAGCAGGAATATTGCTGGCAGTTGTTGTTGGTGTAGCACTATTTGCTTTTATTCTGGGCGATTTCATTACATCGGGAGGATTTTTATACAGAAAATCGAAAATGAATATTGCGGATATCAATGGTACAAAAGTTTCCTATACAGAATATCAAAAAATATTCGCGTACATAGAAGAAATTATGAAAGCGCAGTACCAGACCACAAGTCTTGATAAGGAGATGGTTGAAAATATAAGGAACCAAGCCTGGCAGGATCTGATTCAAAAATACCTGCTCGATAAGGAATATCGGAAATTAGGACTGGCCGTATCCGACGAGGAATTCTCCGATCTTATTCAGGGCAGGAACCCGCATCCGTTGGTAATGCAAATGTTTGCAGACCCAGAGACTGGTACATTAAACCGTCTGCAATTATCCGAGTTTCTGAGCCGTATTGATGAAATTACCGGAGCTCCGAAAATGATCTGGGTTTTTTACGAAAATGTGATCAATAAGGAAAGACTTTTTTCAAAATATAATTCCCTGATCCGTAAAGGCTTGTATGCAAATTCCCTTGAGGTGCAGCATCGGCAGAAAGATATGTCAACTGCTGTTGATTTCAGCTTTGTTCAACGCAGCTACTTCGAAATACCCGATAGTAGTATTGTTGTGAGCAATTCGGAAATCAATAAATACTATAACCATTATAAAGAAAGGTACAAACAGGAAGAAAGCCGAGACTTGAAATACGTTGCTTTTGAAGTAAAACCTTCAGAACAAGATTATAAGGATGCGGAAGAATGGATCAATGATGTAAAGCCTGAATTTGAAGAGGTAGAAGATGTAGAACAGTATATTAATTTTACTTCTCCCCCTTACGATCCTACAAACTATAAAAAAGGTGAATTACCTGAACCTCTTGATTCTTTTATGTTCGCATCTAAATTAGGTGCTGTTTACGGCCCCTATTTTGAAGATAATGCCTATAAACTCGCCAAACTGGCTAAAATCAATTATTTACCCGATTCTGTAAGAGTAAGTCATATCCTACTTCCTGTAAATCAGTCAAATGTTGAAGAAATGCGACATCTGGCAGATAGTCTGAAAACTCTTGCCGAAGACGGATATAGTTTTGCAACCCTCGTCCAGAATAATTCACACGATTTCGCTACAGTGATGTCGGGAGGAGATATGGGATGGATCAAGGAAGGTGAAAAGGGCCGCTATTTCAGCGATAGTTGTTTTTATGCTAAGGTTGGTGATATAAAACTAACATACAGCCAGGACGGATTTCATGTGATTAAGATAACTGATCAATCCCGGCCTGTGAAGAAAGTACAGGTCGGAATCCTTAGTCGTGAAGTTACACCCAGTACAGAAACCGATCAGTATTACTATACAAAAGCCATCGAATTTGCAAGTGCTAATAATACACTGGAAAAATTTAATGAGGCCGTAGCCGATAATGATCCTATTGCTATTCCCGTTTACGGATTGAAACCACTCGATAATGATGTACAGGGTATAGAAAATTCCAGAAATATTGTACACTGGGCGTTTAATGAAGCCCAGGAGGGCGATATGTTAAAAGATATAGCCGAATATGGCGGAAAATATATTGTAGCTATTGTTACGAAAGTTTATCATGAAGGATATAAAAATGTGGAGGATGTTTCTGAAGAAATAAAATTCGAAATTATCAAACAGAAGAAAGCCGAGAAACTTGAGAACGAAATGAAACAAGTTGCAGCCGATGCAGGCAC
>CAYUAV010000521.1:0-3404 GCA_964442665.1 uncultured Bacteroidales bacterium | reverse complement strand
CACCTAATCCATCCCAAAGATTATCCAGAGCAAACAGGCTTTTTTTATTCCGGTTTGACGACTGATAGGCCGGCTGAACAAAAGAACGCCCGAGTTCAATCATATAAGGTATGTATTCTTTAACGAACCGTTCGGAAAATTTAAAAAGCGGAGCCGTAGCCAGGTTTACTTCTCCATTCTCATCAATTTTCATATCCTCGCCGAGAATATACCGGTAACCTCCTAAAATATCCTGTTCCTGAGGATCCCATACAATGAGCTGTTTATAAGGTACATTCGAAGTATCATACTCATCGATATCCATTTCTTTTCCTGTCCCTCCTCCTGCCAGCCGGAAAGTTATCTCACGTAACCGGCCTACTTCACGCATCGTGCTTGGTGAATCATGATAGGTTATGACATATACTTCATTATTACCATTGTTCGTCTCACGAAGAAACTTATCAGGAGTAAGTTCATCAATTATAAGTTCCCTGTCGACCGGAGGAATCACCTCTTTCATACCTGCAATTTTTAAAGGACAACAAAGTTAGAAATTATTTTGATAAGGCCAGAAATCCGTTATAGCGGAACATGCATTACTCCGTCGAGCGCGTACACCTGTTCTTTTACCCATTTTGCCCATTCAGCAGGTTTCCTGATCGAATCAAAAACACGCCACGAAACAGGTTTCCCGAATTTAACAGTCAATTTCTCATTGCGATGTTTATAGGTTTCATTTACCAGATAGAGCATCTCAATATTGGCCTTAATGCCTAAAAACTTACGCAAATTGGCTAACCGGTAAAAAAAGTTACTGCAATGCCCGCTGAAATGAACCGGTATTACATCACGCTGGTATTTAACAGCTTTTGAAATAAAACTCTTCTGCCAGGGCAAATCCATAATCTGTCCTTTAATTCTGCGTGAAACATAACCCGAGGGAAATGTCAGTATCTGAATATCCGATTCGAATGCTTTTTCTATTTGCTCTGCTGCTTCATATGCCAATCGGCCGTGTTTATTTATGGGTATAAACAAATCCCGGATATTCTTGAGATTCATCAGAATATCATTTACCAGGAACCTGAAATCAGCAAAATACCCGCTTATGATCTTCATTAAAACCAGACCATCAAACCCACCCAGGGGATGATTTGCTGCAAAAACATATCTTCCGGTTTCCGGAATATTTTCTCTCCCTTCAACCGTAATACTGACATTGAAATCTTTAATGGCTGCCTCAATAAAATCTAGATTTCTTTTCTGCCCGTGCACGGCAAGAAATTTATTGATATCATCCTCGTGAACAATCCTTTTCAGATAATTAAATATAAAATTTGGAATCATCCTCGCCAGTCCTGGATTTTTGGCATAAAAAACCTGCTTAACATCAACCGGCTGAATTACTTCTTTGGTAAGCGTATTTTGCATTTTGTTAATAAGGTCTGATATTTCCCTGAGTGCTCAAAAATAGCATAAAATCTAATAATTGAAGCATATCTGGCTGTTCTTTTAAATAGAAACAAAAGCTTTAAAAACCCCGAAAAATGGGGAAAGTTATTAACAAAGTGGGAAAAAGTGGGGATAAATGGTTGAAAGTGGGTAAAAATTATATATTTTTACGCTTACCAATACTAGCCCAATGATAACCTTTATCGGAGAATATTCCTGTAAGCTCGATGCAAAAGGAAGGGTAATTCTTCCCTCTGCATTTAAAAAACAGATGACAGGCAGTAATCCTGAAAGGTTTGTCATTAAGAAAGACATCTTTGAAAAATGTCTGGTGCTGTTTCCATACCAGGAGTGGGAAAGGCAGAACAAGATCCTGCTAAAAAAAATCAATCCGTATAAAAAAGAACATAATACATTCCTTCGACAGTTTTTCAAAGGAATGGCAGAAATAATGCTTGATTCAAACAATCGGTTACTGATCCCGAAACGATTACTGGATGAAGTTGAGGTGGATAAAGAAGTAATCATGGCAGGACAGTATGGTAAAATCGAGATTTGGGCAAAGAATCTGTATGAACGGATTGAAGTGGGTGATGACGAGTTTGCCGGTATGGCAGAAAATATCATGGAAGGTTTGGTAGATGAAACCGACGAATAATGGATTATCATCTGCCGGTGCTGTTGGAACAATGTATTGAAGGTTTGAAAATAAAACCAAACGGGGTTTATGTCGATGCGACTTTCGGAGGAGGGGGACACGCTCATGAAATTCTGAAGCAACTGGGAAACGGAAAGTTGATGGCATTCGACCAGGATGAGGATGCAGAAGCTAATGTACCTGACGATCGGCGAGTGATTTTTGTACATCACAATTTTCGTTTCCTGAAGAATTTTCTGAAGTATTATGGCATAGAAGCCATCGATGGACTGCTTGCAGACCTGGGTGTTTCCTCACATCATTTTGATTCGCCCCAGCGGGGTTTTTCATTTAGGTTCGACTCAGAATTAGATATGCGGATGAACACTAAATCGGGTTTTTCGGCAAAAGAACTGGTAAACTCTTACTCGCTCGAAAAGTTAATTTCCGTGTTCCAGGATTACGGCGAACTGCGGAACGCAAAATCCCTTGCCCTTGCTATAACTAATTATCGCGATATAAAGCCGATCAATTCAATCAGGGAACTCCTGGAATCAATTGGTCAATGTCTCCCCCGTTATAATGAAAATCAATACCTGGCAAAAGTATTTCAGTCGCTGCGCATCGAAGTAAACAGAGAAATAGATCATCTGAAAGCATTGTTGGTCCAGACCAGCGAATTCCTTAAACCCGGAGGCAGACTGGCTGTTATAAGTTATCATTCGCTGGAAGACAGGATTGTTAAAAATTACTTCCGTAACGGAACTTTTGATCAGATCACACATACAGATATGTTCGGGAATGTAATCCGACCGCTGCAACCTGTAAACCGGAAAGTAATTGTTCCCGACGACGAAGAAATCAGAAAAAATATAAGAGCCCGCAGTGCCCGGTTACGAATTGCCGAAAAAGTAAAAGGATAATGCAAAAAAGACAAAACATAGAATTCGTCGATGCGAAAACGGAACGCGAAGAAATTACGGGATTCTCCCTAAAAAGCATCATTGACGGAAGTCTGCTAACAGTCCGATCGGTAGTGAAACAACTTCCATTTATCCTTTTCCTGGTATTTCTGACCCTGATATATATAGCTAACCGCTATCATGCCGAAAAAATGGTAAGACAGATTGATTCGCTTAAGACAGAAGTCAAAGACCTGAGAGCGGAAGAAATAACCACGGCCTCCGAACTGATGAACCTCAACCGGCCGTCGAATGTACAGAATCTGGTAACCGAGAAACAGCTTGGTCTGATACTTACAGGTGAACCGCCTTATAAGATTGTAAAAAGGTGAAGATAAGTAATGTCGATTAAAACTGAAATATTATGGAGA